>JACCYG010000101.1 GCA_013696595.1 Actinomycetota bacterium
CCCCTGGTGGGTACCGGGGTTGTGCGCGCCTTCGATCCCGACGCCATGCGGCCCGTGCGAGGCGATGTGGCTCTGGCCGTAGTCGCTGTGGCCGGGCATGCCCGTGTCGGCGCACGGAGCGTGCGCCGTTGCGGGGGCGCTGGTCCCCAGGACGAGGACAAGCGATGCAGTGAGGCCGACGAAGAGTTTCTTCATGCTCCACCTCCCGTAGTCCCGACTCCCCGACGACGCCGGGGAGATTCCAAACGGATTACGGAAGCTCCCGGCCTTCGGATTTACGCGACGGCGAGCGGTGCTTCGTGCGCCTCGAGGTACGGCTCGATCATGCGTTCGATCTGCGGCGCGCTCACGCGGCCTTCGAGACGAGCGACGGGCCGGCGGTCCTTGATCAGAATGAGCGACGGCACCTCGGTGACCTTCAGGCGCTCCGCCCACTCCGGCGTGCTGTCGACGTCGATGCGGGAGATGCGCAGGCGCGACCGCTCCTTGCGTGCGAGGTGCGCGAGCAGGCTCTCCATCCGTCTCGCCGGACCTGAGCGCGCGGTTGTGAAGAAGAGAAGTGTCGGTACGCCGTTCGGGGCTGCCATGTTGTCCTCCAACAACGAAAGGGGAGAAAGCACTGGAAGTTATTCCCACTTCGAGGGCGGACCAAACGCCGGGGCCAAGCTCGGCCCCTACGGCCGGGTCGAGCGGCGGGGAGGTGGGGCCGGCGGCGCGGGCAGCGGGATGTACTGGACGCTCGGACGCCTGCCGCCCGACTGTGCGAAGAGCGCCATCAGTTCGTAGGCCTCGATGGGCACTCCGTCCTCGACCGGAAGGCCGAGCTCGCGCGCTTCGCCCAGCGTGATCGGGTCGTCGTGCGTGTAATGGCCGCCGGCGAGCTGCTCGGCGAGCGTCTCGGCTTCCTTGGCCTCGAGCCGGCGCGAGACGAGACTCGTTACGACTTCCTTCATATGACGCACGGCCTTCTCGGCGACGTCGGCCATGATCAGCGTCCGGTCCTCGACCCGCTCGATCGGCTTGCGCTGGGCGACCCGGACGATCGAGGCGGCGGGAAGCTCGCCGAGCTGCGGGTCGACGGGGCCGAGAACCGCTGCGGCGTCCATCCGGATCTCGTCTGCGCCGAGAGCGATCAATGTGCCGCCTGACATGGCGTAATGCGGGACGATCACCGTCACCTTTGCCGGGTGATCGCGTAGCGCGTAGGCGATCTGCTCCGACGCGAGCACGAGCCCGCCGGGCGTATGCAGGATGACATCGATCGGGCGGTCGTCGGGCGTCATCCGGATCGCGCGCAGAACGGCTTCGGAGTCCTCGATGTCGATGAAGCGGAACAGCGGAACGCCGAGAAACCCGATCGTCTCCTGCCGGTGGATCATCGCGATCACGCGCGTCCCCCGTTCGCGCTCGAGGGCCGAGAGCGCGCGGAGGCGCCGCCACGCGAGAACCCGTCGCCCGATCGCCGGGAAGACGAAGAGCGCGACGAAGAGGAGCACCAGGATCGTGTCGAAGTCCACGCGTGGGCGAGGATAGATGAGGAGTGCCTCCCCTCTACCGCAGGTCCCGCGGCGAGCCGGCGCCGAAATTCCCCGGGCTAGACTTGGCCCGTGGACAGCGTGTTCGACTGGTACTGGCTCGGCGTCGGCATCGGGCTCGGCGTCACGGCCGGGATCAGCGGCTTCCGTCGGCGCGGCTCGACCCTCGGAATCGCAGTCACCGCGCTGGCGGCGCTCGCCGCGGGGGTCGTCGCGGGACTCGTGCTCGTCTGGGCCTTGCTCGGATACGCGGGTGGGCTCGGGATCGGCCTGCTCTCGTTTCGACGTCTCTCGGTCGCGGCCCTCCCGGCGGCGGTCGTCACTGCCGCGACTCTCGCCTTCGTGCCCGGCGGCGGGTACCTGGAGGCGCTCGCCGCGCCGTTGCTAGGGCGCCGACTGACGCGCCGCGCGGGCGAACGGTACGCCGGCCTCCGCATCCTTGCCAAGGACTGAAACCTCAGGCGACGAGCCGTCATTTCGAAATGAGCTCTAAGAGCTTCATCCTCGCGGTCATCGACGGTCTGACGCCTGCGCTCCTCGAGCGCGGGCTCGAGGGCGGCCGGCTGCCGATGCTCCAGGCATTGGTCGAGGAAGGCACGTACGCGACCGGCGTGACGGTCTTCCCCTCGCTGACACCCGTCTGTCTCTCCTCGATCGCGACGGGCGCCTACCCGGACGTTCACCACATCCCGCATCTCTCGTGGTACCACCGCGGGAAGCGGCGCGTGGTCGAGTACGGCTCCTCGTTTCCGGCCATGCGTGCGGTCGGCGCGCGCCAGGCCCTGCGCGACTCGATCTTCAACATGAGCCACGAGCATTTGAGCCCGAACGCGGCGACGGTGTTCGAATCGATCGAGGACGCAGGCCTCACGCCGGCGGCGATCAACTTCACCTGCTACCGCGGGCGCACGCGCCACGCGATCAAGCTGCCCGGGCTCGCCAGCCGCAACCGCTGGTACGAGGCCGTCTACGGGCCGAAGCGCTTCTTCTTCTTCAACCTCTTCGAGTCGGATGTGACCGGGGCGCCGATCGCCGTCCGCTCCCGCCTCGAGGGCTCGATCGACGCATACGCGGGCGTCGTCGGTCGGTGGCTCGTGACGCGCGACGGGTTCGACTTCCTCGTCTTCTACCTTCCGGATCACGACTACGCGTCGCACCTCGCCGGCCCGCAGGCGTCGATCGACGCGCTGACGCGCGCGGACGCGGCGATCGGGCAGCTCGCGGATGCGGCGGGCGGCCTCGACGAGCTGCTCGACCGGTACGCGGTCGTCGTCTGCTCGGATCATGGCCAGACCCACGTCGACGCGTCGGTCCGGCTGCAGGATTCCTTCGGCGATCTCGACGTGTACCCGGGCCGGCGGCGAAGCGGCCCGGAAGGGTTCGACATCGTCGTCACCGCATCGAACAGGTGCGGGATGGTGTACCGGCTCGAGGACTGTCGCCTGGACATCCGCGCTCTTGCCGAGAGGACGGACGGCGCGCGCGGCCTCGACGTCGTCCTCTTTCGCGAAGACCGGGTCGCCGTCGCGAGGCGCGGTGGGCAGGAGCTTCGCTTCCGGCCCGAGAGCGGCGGCTGGCGGCTCGACGGCGATCCGGACGTCCTCGACGAGTCGCTCTATCCAAACGCGCTCGAGCGCTCCTGGCGCGCGCTTGCGTGTCCGAACGCGGGCGATCTCATCGTCACGACGGCCGACGGCTTCGACTTCGTCGACCTCGGGGGACGAAGTCACGTCGGCGGCGGGAGCCACGGCTCTCTCGGTGTCTCGGATTCGACCGTTCCGATCATCGGTGCGGGATTCGACCGGAGCCCGCTTTCGGACCGGCCCGTGATCACCGAGCTGGCGCCGCTCGCGCTTGCCCATTTCGGGATCGAGCCGCCCGCTTCGATGGCGCCTGCGGCGGAGCCGACCCGTGCGTGATTTCGCCGCGGAGAGGCGCGCGATGGTCGACGAGCAGCTCCGGAGGCGCGACATCGTCGATCGCCGTGTCCTCGCCGCGATGGAGGCGGTCCCCCGTGAGGCGTTCGTGGACGACGACGACCACAAGCGCGCCTATCGCGACATGCCGCTCGCGATCGGCTTCGGGCAGACGATCTCGCAGCCCTACATGGTCGCGCTCATTTGCCAGGTGGCCGACGTTCGCGAGGGCGAGAAGGTGCTCGACATCGGAACCGGGTCCGGGTACCAGGCCGCCGTACTCGCCGAGCTCGGCGCGGACGTGCACACGATCGAGCGGATCCCCGAGCTCGCGCAGAAAGCACGCGACCGCCTTGCCGCTGCGGGCTATGAGGACGTTCGGGTTCACGTCGGCGACGGGTCGCTGGGGCTTCCGGAAGAGGCGCCGTTCGACGCGATCGTCGTCGCGGCCGCGGCACCCGAGCTTCCGCCGGCAGCCTACGAGCAACTCGTCCCGCAGGGGCGGCTAGTGGCGCCGATCGGAGGCCCGGAGGGCCAGAGGCTCGAGG
>JACCYG010000132.1 GCA_013696595.1 Actinomycetota bacterium
CAAGGTGAAGGAGCCGATTGCGGAGGAGTATCGGCGCCTGCGCGATGGGCTCGTCCTTTTCACGTATCTCCATCTGGCCGCCGACGAGCCCCTGACCCGCGCCTTGACCGAGAGCGGAACCACGGCGATCGCATACGAGACGGTGGAGACGGACGATCGCCAGCTTCCGCTCCTCGCCCCGATGAGCGAGGTCGCAGGCCGGCTCGCGGCTCAGGCCGGCGCCTACTTCCTCGAAAAGCCGCTCGGTGGACGCGGGCTCCTCCTCGGCGGCGTGGCGGGCGTTCCGCCCGGGCGGGTCGTCGTCATCGGCGGCGGGATGGTCGGATACAACGCGGCCGTGATCGCGCTTGGCCTCGGCGCCCAAGTCCGGATTCTCGACCGTTCGATCTCACGGCTTCGGTATCTCGAGGAGATCCTCTCCGGCCGGGTCGAGCTCGTCATGTCGACCGCGCTCGAGATCGAGAAGTCCGCGCTCGAGGCCGACGTCGTGATCGGCGCCGTCCTCATCCCCGGAGCGCGGGCGCCGAAGCTCGTCAAGCGGGAAACCATTGGTGAGATGAAAGAGGGCGCGGTCGTCTGCGACGTCTCAATCGACCAGGGTGGCTGCTTCGAGACCTCGCACCCCACCACTCATTCGGATCCCGTCTACGTCGTGGACGGCGTGACCCACTATTGCGTCGCCAACATGCCGGGAGCGGTGCCGATCACATCGACGTTCGCGCTCACGAACGTCACGCTTCCATACGTCGAGGCGATCGCGGACCTCGGCGTTCGCGAAGCGATCGCGGTCGACCCGGTCCTCGCTCGCGGTGTGAACACGGTCGACGGCAAGCTCACGTACGAAGCCGTCGCCGAGGCGCACGGCCTCGACTACTCACCGCTCGAGGAAGTCCTGCCGCTCGAGCCCGTTTAGGCGGGCTTCTCGGGCTTCTCGCTCGGGAAGATCTTCACGACGACGAACGTCACTCCGGCCGCGAGGCCGATCACGAGGAGGATCCATGCGACGATGCCGAGGAGGCCGAGGGCGACGTCCATACCGCGAGTAGAATAGCCGTGCCATGCCGCGCGCCTGCGTGATCGTGCTGGACGCGGTTGGGGCAGGCGAGCTGCCGGACGCAGCGGACTACGGCGACGAGGGGTCGGACACGCTCGGAAACGTCGCCCGCGCGGTCGGGGGTCTTGATCTCCCCAACCTCGAAGCCCTCGGCCTCGGGAACGTCGAAGACCTCAAAGGCTGCCCGCCGCAGCCCGGGGCGCCGGCCGTGGCCGGCCGTCTGGTCCAACGCTCGAAGGGCAAGGACACGACGACGGGCCATTGGGAGCTCATGGGGATCCTGACGCCCGAAGCCATGCCGACGTACTCGCACGGCTTCCCGTTCGAGATCATCGAGGAGTTCGCACACCGCACCGGGCGAGGCGTGCTCGGGAACAAGCCGGCCTCCGGAACGGAGATCATCCAGGAGCTCGGCGAGGACCACCAGGAGACCGGGAAGTGGATCGTCTACACGTCCGCCGACTCGGTGTTCCAGATCGCGGCGCACGAGGAGACGATCCCGCTCGAGGAGCTCTACAAAGGCTGCGAGATCGCGCGCGAGATCCTCACAGGCCGCCACGCTGTCGGCCGGGTGATTGCCCGTCCGTTCGTCGGCGAGCCGGGGAACTACGCGCGCACGACCAACCGCCACGACTGGTCGCTCAAACCCAAGCAGCCGAATTATCTGACGCTCGCTCGCGAAGCGGGCGCCGAAGTGCACGGAGTCGGGAAGATCCACGACATCTTCGCGGGCGTCGACGTCGACCACTCGAACCCGACGAAGTCGAACATCGAAGGCATCCAGAAGACAGAGGAGCTCTTGCGAGAGCTCGACGATGGCATCGTCTTCACGAACCTCGTCGAGACCGACATGCTCTGGGGCCACCGGAACGACCCCGAGAACTTCCACCGCTGCCTGCAGGATTTCGACCGGCGTCTTCCCGATCTGCTTGACGCGCTGCGGAGCGGCGACATCCTCATCATCACGTCGGACCACGGTTGTGACCCCACCACGCCCTCGACCGACCACTCGCGCGAGCACGCGCTGCTCCTCGCGTACGTCGAGGGGAAGAACGCGGCGGGGCGGGTCCACGAAGGCGAGTTCGCCGACGTGGGGGCGACGGTGAACGCCTGGGTCGGCGGGAAGGCACCGCCGCGCCGCGTTCCCGGCCAGCCGTTCGCCGAGCGTTGAGACTGAACGACCCCGAGCTCGTGCGGCGCGAGTACGGGGATGGAGTCGCTTTCGCCGAGCGCCGAAAGGTGTTCACGTCGTTCCTCCGGGGACCGAACGCGGCGGACGTTGCGTTCGAAGCGGTCGCCGAGCGGCGGCCTGCACGGTTGCTGGAGGTCGGCTGTGGCGGGGGAGAGTTCGCGGAGTGGGTAATTCGCGAGGTCGGCGCGGAGGTCATCGCCCTCGATCTCTCCGCGCACATGGTCGAAAGAGCGCGCGCGCGAGGGGTCGACGCTCGCGTTGGAGACGTCCAGGAGCTCTCCTTCGACGATCGCGAGTTCGGCGTCGTCGTGGCGAACTGGATGCTCTACCACGTGCCCGACCTCAACCGTGGGATCGCCGAGCTGGCGCGTGTCCTTCGTCCCGGAGGAAGGCTCGTGGCCGCGACGTTCGGTGAGGACAACCTCCGCGAGCTCTGGCTCCTGCTCGGGGAGACGGACGCGCCGCCACATCCTTTCAGCCGCGAAAACGGCGAGGACGCTCTCCGCCGTCACTTCGCCCGAGTCGAGCGCCGCGACGCCCAGGCAGAAGTCATCTTTCCGAACGCCGAGGCGCTCCGGCGCTATGTCGGCGCGAGCATTCGCCGCCGCCATCTCGTCGACCGTGTCCCGGACCTCGACAGGCCGTTCCGCGCGCGAAGCTCTCAAGCAGTCTTCGTCGCGGAACAATCAGCGTGATACGGGCGGCCGAGCTCATTCAGCGCAAGCGGGACGGCGAGGAGCTCTCCCCGGATGAACTACGCGAGTTCGTGCTCGCGTACGTTCGCGACGAGGTGCCCGACTATCAGATGTCGGCGTTCTGCATGGCGGTCTTCTTTCGTGGCCTCTCGGTCGCCGAGACGCACGCGCTCACCGAGGCGATGGTCGCGAGCGGGGAAAGCATCGACCTTTCGCCGCTCGGTCGACGCGTGGTCGACAAGCATTCCACGGGAGGGGTTGGAGACAAGGCGTCGATCGTGATCGGGCCCATCGTCGCCGCCTGCGGCGTCCCGTTCGCGAAGATGAGCGGCCGCGGGCTTGGCCATACCGGGGGGACGCTCGACAAGCTCGAGTCGATTCCCGGCATGCGGATCGAGCTCTCGCACGACGAGTTCATACGGCAAGTCCAGGAGGTCGGCATGGCGATCGTCGGCCAGACGGCCGACCTGGTGCCGGCGGACAAGCGGCTCTACGCCCTCCGCGACGTGACCGCGACGGTCGACAACGTGTCGCTGATCGCGTCGAGCATCATGTCGAAGAAGATCGCCGCCGGGGCCGACGCGATCGTGCTCGACGTCAAGGTGGGCGACGGCGCGTTCATGAAGACGCTGGACGCTGCCCGCGAGCTCGCGCAGGCGATGATCGACCTCGGACGTGAGGCGGGCCGCGACGTCGTCTGTGAGCTTACGGACATGGATCAGCCCCTCGGCCGCGCCGTCGGCAACGCGCTCGAGATCCGCGAGGCCGTCGAAACGCTGAACGGCACGGGGCCACCGGACGTCCGGGAGCTCGTCCTGAGCGCGGTCGGCCACCTCCTCGCGCTCTCCGACCTTGACGTCGGTGTGGAAGAGGGCTACCGGCGCGCGGAAGCGGCAGTCGCGAGCGGCGCCGCGCTCGAGCGGTACGAGCGCTGGATCGAGGCCCAGGGCGGCGATCCCAGCATGGCCGCGCTTCCGACGGCGCCGGTCGTCCGCGACGCTTCCGCGGCCGAGGCCGGGTTCGTCCAGCGGATCGCCACGACCGATGTCGGGCTGGCCTCACTCCGCCTGGGCGCGGGTCGGACGACGAAGGACGAGGACATCGACCACGCGGTCGGTCTGATCTGCCGCGCGAAGCGCGGCGACCGCGTCGCGCAGGGCGGCACGCTCGCGGAGGTCCACGCGCGCGACGAAGCCTCGGCCGAGCGCGCCGTCGCCGAGGTCGAGGCGTGTTACACGATCGGAGCCGAATCGCCTGAGCCCCGGCCGATCGTTCTCGACGTGCTGCGTTAGAGGGCGATACTCCGGCCATGCGCCGATCTCTCGGGACCGTTCTCGTGGCCATCGCCGCCCTAGCCGGCGTACTCGGCGGCCTTTGGGCCTTCATGAAGGCCGCCGGCGCGGAGGCGGACTACTGCAACGGCCAGAACTGCACAAGCGGTTGGTTCGGGGCAGTCGCTTTCCTGGCTCTCGCCGTGATCACCGGCCTGGTGGGCTGGAGCTTTCTACGCCGCGGCGAGGAAGGCCGACGCTCGCGATACTAGTAAACGACCTCGCTTCGTCGTTCGAGCAGGACCGCGTCACGCCAGAGGCCGTCTAGCTCCGCGAACCGCTCGCGGACGCCGACAACACGGAAACCGCAGGCGTGGTGCAGCGCGACGCTCCCCTCGAAGACGACGGCGACTATCGGCCAGTCCTCCGGGACGAGGCTCCGGCGCTCGACGGCGTTCGATGACTCCACCGGCTCATCTTCGCCTAACCTGAGGCGGCAGTGCCCGAGCTCCCCGAGGTCGAGACGATTCGCTCGCGCCTCGCCCCGGGGCTCGTCGGCCGGAGCTTCGAGCGCGTCGAGATCACCGACGGACGGCTCACGCGTCCCGAATCCCCCGAGGTCGTTGCCGCCGAGCTCGCGGGCGAGCGCGTCGCCGACGTCCGCAGGCGCGGAAAGTATTTGATCGTCGCCTTCGAGAGCGGGCGCCACCTCCTGATCCATCTGCGGATGACCGGGAGCCTCGAGCACCCGATCTCAGGCGATACGGATCCGTACCGGCGGGCAACGGTCACGTTAGACGACGGGTCGGAAGTCGCCTATCGCGACGTGCGCCGTTTTGGTACCTGGCTCCTGCTGGAACCCGGCGAGCTCGATGAGTACCTGGACGCGAAAATCGGCGGCGAGCCGCTGGAGGCCGCATTCACGACGGCGACGCTCACCCGTGCACTCGAAGGGCGACGGGCTCCGATCAAGGCCGCGATCCTCGACCAGAAGGCGGTGGCCGGCGTCGGGAACATCTACGCCGACGAGGCGCTTTGGCGAGCACGGATCCATCCGCTTCGTCCGGCGGGGGATCTCGACCGCAACGAGGTCGCAGAGCTCAGGAAGGCGATCCGGAAGGCGCTCGAGCTCGGGATCGCGCGCCAGGGAGCGACCCTACGGGACTTTCGCGACTCTGGCGGTCGCCGCGGGCGCATGCAGCTCGAATTCAAGGTCTACGGGCGGGCGAACGAACCGTGCGAGCGGTGCGGAACGCCCATCGCGAAGATCCACGCTGCCGGCCGCGGCACGTGGTTCTGCCCGACCTGCCAGCCGACGCCGGCGTAGCCGACAAGAGCTCAGCGTTCAGTCCAGGATCTCGACCTCGACGTTCGGATGGGCGACTTGCCAGGTCCTCAGGTATGCGGTGATCTCGGCTCGCTCGTGGCGCTCGCTGAAGGAGTTGGGAAGCGACACGTCGATCGTGTCCTCGGAGACCGCGACGGCGACGCACTGAACGCGCCAGAAGAAATCCACCGCTTCGGCGACGACCGCAGGATCGCTCAGTTTGATCTGCAAGGGAGGTTTCCCGGTCCTTTCTCCTCCTCGAGAGAAGTGATCGCCGAAAAACGTGCGTTCGTTGATGACAGTCACTCGCGGGAGTGACTGAGGACGCTAGGCGGCGAGGTTCTCGAGCTCGCCGTTTTTGTCGAGCTTCCAGAGCTCGCTGTACCCGCCGATCGGCTCCCCGTCGATCACGATCTGGGGCACGGTCCAGCCTCCGAAGCGCTCGAGCAGGTCCGTCCGGAACGCGGGATCCTCGTCGACCCGGATCTCCTCGAAGTCGAGCCCCCGCTGCTCGAGGAGCGTCTTCGCGCGAACGCAGTACCCGCACCACGCGGTGGTGTACATCTGAATCCTGGCCATGACCCTTCTCTACAACGTACCCGCTTCCCGTGGAATTTCACCGCTCCTCGGCGACGGACGCCCGCGGGCCGGTCAGGACCGGCGCCTACACTGATCTGATGGCGGGAACCTGGAAGACGGAGGCCGTCGTCCTGCGCTCGATCCGCTACGGCGAGGCCGACCGCGTCCTCCATCTCTACACCCTCGAGCGCGGCCGGATCGGCGCGATCGCCAAGGGCGCGCGCAAGACGAAGTCGCGCTTCGGCGCGCGTCTCGAGCCGTTCAGTCACGTCGAGCTCCTCTTACACGAAGGCCGCGGCGAGCTCCACACCGTCACGGGCGCCGACCTCATCCGTTCGCACGACACGAGCCGGTCCGACGCCTACCGAATGGCCGTCGGCCACGTCGGTCTCGAGGCGATGCTTCGGCTCTTCATTGAGGGAGACGAGAACCGTCGCGCGTTCCATGCGCTGGCGCGCTTCCTCGATCTCCTCGACGACGTCGACGCGACGCTTCCGGCGAGACCGGGGCACGATCCGCTCGTCCTCTCGTTCCAGCTCAAGCTGCTCTGGCTCGCCGGCTACCTTCCGCACCTCGCCGGCTGCGCAGCGTGCGGAGAGGAGACCGGCCTCGTCGGCTTTTCCGCGCAGGCGGGCGGCGGCGTGTGCGCCTCGTGCGAGGCGGGCTCGCTTCCGGTCTCCTCCGAGGGCTTCGCAGGCATGCGTGACCTTCTCGAGCGGCCGCTCGCCGACGCGACCGCCGCCGGCGTGACCGACCGCGGCCGCCGCGACGCGCTCAGCGTGATCGAGTCGTCATACGAGTACCACGGGGGCTTCCGCCTCAAGACGCTCGCGCAGAGATGAGCTCGATCCGCAGCTCGTGGCTTCCGTCGGGGAGCGGCGCCTCGTAGCTCAGGAGATGGCCGCCGTCGGAGAGCGGGAGGATGTCGAGGTAACGGACGTCGGACACCGGCCCCTCGTCGCCCTGAATGAGGCGGCCAGGCTCCCCCGCGGGCCACGCAAGACCGGTCCGCTCGGAGAAGTTCTCCTCCTTCGTGGCGCGGCCGTCGTAGGTGGCCCGGCCGTCGGGGAGGACGGCCGTGACGCGAGCGCCGCGGGCATCCCACGTCCCCGGACGCGGCGCGAGCGCCGTGCCGTGCCAGTCCCACCCGAGGCCGTCGTCGCTCGTCGCGTACGCCGTGGTCATTCGGTCTTCCTCATCGGGCTTGTCGAGCGGATGGCAGCAGATCCAGGCGTGCCAGCGGCCGTTCGCGCGGCGGATCACAGGGTCCTTGAGGCCCGTTTGCTCGTCGCCGGGGAAGACCGTGCGAGGCTCCGCGTCGGCGAGCCCCTCGGGATCGGCAGCCTCCAGCGCGTCGATCCACCAATGCTTGCTACCGGGCGTGGCGCAGCAGACGTACAGGCGCCATGCACCCGTCTCGGTACGGACGAGCGCCGGGCGTTCGAGCGACATGGCGCCGAACCGCGCCTTGTCCAGCGTGACCACCGGTGTGAGGCGCTCGCCGCCGTCCGTCCTCGCGACCACCGTGGTTGCGATGTCCTGGTCGACGACACGGATGCGGTAGGCGACGGCGAACGTTCCGTCGTCATCCGACGCTGCGCTCGGCGCACCGGCCCACGACCCGCGCCCGGTGGCCGGAGCTGGGACCGCGACCGTCGCGCGTCCCGTGCCCGGCAGCGGAAATCCCTTCATCCGATCACCCTAATCCCGGCAAAGCCCATTCCGGAAGGCCGCAAACTACGATGTGGGCCGAGTGAGCCCGCCCACCTACCAGGAGATGCTGCTCGCGCTCGAGCGCTACTGGGCGGATTACGGCTGCGTGATCATGCAGCCGTACCACACTGAAGTCGGCGCGGGGACGTTCAATCCCGCCACGTTCCTGCGCTGCCTCGGTCCCGAGCCGTGGAAGGCGGCGTACGTCGAGCCTTCGATCCGCCCGTCCGACGGACGCTACGGGGAGAACCCGTACCGCTTTCAGAAGTACTGGCAGTACCAGGTCGTCTTGAAGCCGGCGCCCGACGACGTCCTCGACGTCTACTTCAGCTCGCTCCGCGCGCTCGGGATCGATCCGCTCGACCACGACATCCGGCTCGTCGAGGACGACTGGGAGGGCCCGACGCTCGGGGCCTCCGGGCTGGGATGGGAGGTCTGGGTCGACGGGCTCGAGGTCACGCAGTTCACGTACTTCCAGCAACTCGGCAGTCTCGATCTCGAGCTCATCACGGCCGAGATCGTGTACGGCATGGAGCGCATGGCCATGTTCCTGCAGGGGAAGCGGAGCGCGTTCGAGCTCGAGTGGGCCCCGGGCATCACCTGGGGCGACGTCTACCGCGAGAACGAGCGCCAGTTCTCCGTCTACAACTTCGAGGAAGCCGACGTTCCGACGCTGACACGGCGTTTCGAGGAGCACGAGCGCGAGTGCGAGCGCCTGCTCGACCGCGGCCTCCCGCTGCCCGCGTATGACCAGGTGCTCAAGTGCTCGCACACGTTCAACCTCCTCGATGCGCGCGGCGCGATCTCCGTGGCCGAGCGAGCCGGGTACATCGCGCGCGTGCGCACGCTTGCGCGGCGGGTCGCGCTCGCCTACCTGAAGCCGGGCGAGGAGGAGGAGCGGCCGGCCGCTTGAGCACCCTGCTCTTCGAGATCGGCTGCGAGGAGCTCCCCGCCGTGGCATGCCGCGAGGCCGAAGGCCAGCTCCCCGAGCTCGTCCGGCGCCACTTGGGGGCCGAGGGCGACCTGCGCGTGTTCGTCGGCCCGCGGCGCCTCGCGGTTCTCATCGACGGCATGCCCGAGAGTGAGCCGGACCGCGTGGAGCGAAACCGAGGACCGCGCGAGAGCGCGGCGTTCGACGAGGAAGGGCGGCCGACGCGTGCAGCAGAAGGATTCGCGCGCGGAAACGGGGTCTCAGTCGACGAGCTCGAGCGCGCCGACGGATTCGTCTGGGCGGTGAAACGGGTGGAGGGCCGCTCCCTCGACGACGTGCTGCCGTCGGCGCTCGCGGACGTCGTCCGCGGCCTTTCCTTCTCGAAGTCCATGCGCTGGGACGGCAGCGGCCTCCGTTTCTCGCGCCCCGTCCGCTGGCTCTGCGTGAAGCTCGACGACCGGACGATCGCCGTGGAGCTCGAGGGGATTCCGACTGGAGGCGTGTCCTACGGTCACCGCTTCACCGCCGGCGAGACCGAGATCCCGCACGCGCGCGAGTACGCCGAGCGCCTGCGCGACGCGGGGGTCGAGCCCGACCAGGCGGTTCGCCGCGCCGAGATCGTGGCCGCGCTCGACGAGCTCGGCGACTGGGCCGACCCGCGCGGAGTGCTGGACGAGGTCATGCATCTGGTCGAGCGGCCGATGGTGCTGACGGGCTCATACGACGAGCGCTTCCTCGAACTGCCGCTGCGCGTAATCGAGACGGTCATGCAGTCGCACCAGCGGTACTTCCCGCTTGATCCCGGCCGTTTTGCGTTCGTCGCCAACGGGGTCTCGAGTGAAGCAGTGGTCGCCGGGAACGAAATGGTTCTCGCGGGCCGTCTCGACGACGCTGCGTTCTCGTACGAGCGGGACGTCGAGGTCGGGATCGAGCGGATGGCCGCCCGGCTCTCGGCCATCACCTTCCACGCGCGGGCCGGGAGCTTCGCCGACAAGGCCGCACGCCTGGCGGAGCTCTGCGAGACGCTCGGCGGAGGCGACGCCTCGCGCGGGGCAGCGCGGCTTGCCAAGGCTGACCAGGCCTCGACGATGGTGCACGAGTTTCCCGAGCTCGAAGGGTTCATCGGCGGCGTCTACGCTCGCCTCGCAGGCGTCCCCGAGGGAGTCTCAGCTGCGGTCGAGGAGCACTACCTGCCCGATGCTGCCGGCGGCGACTTGCCTCAAACGGCGGCAGGGCGCGTCCTCTCGGCCGCGGACAAGGGCGACAATCTCGCCGTGGCGTTCGCGCTCGGCGAGCGGCCGACGGGCTCACGGGACCCGTACGGCCTTCGCCGCGCGGCGATCGGGCTTTGCCGCCTCGCCGTCGACGGCGGGCTCGAAATCGACGTACGCGCGCTCGTCGTGCGGGACCTTGCCCTTCTCGCCGACCAGGGCGCCGAGATCACGGACGATCCCGGGGACGTCTGGGACTTCGTGCTCGAGCGGCTCGAGGGCATTCTCGACGTTCCCGTCGAGTTCGTGCGCGCGGCGCGCGCCGGCGCGGTGACCGAGCTCGGCGCGGTCGCCCGACTTGCCGAGACGCTCGCACGCACCGTCGACTCGGACGAGTTCTCGCGCGCGTACACGGCGTACGACCGCGCAGCGCGCCTCGCGGGACGGAGCGACGGGGCAGCGTCGGCACTCGATCCGAAGCTCGCGACGGAAGAAGCCGAGGTCGCGCTCATCTCGGCGCTCTCCGACGCGACTCCGCGCATCGAAGCGGCGGTCGGCGAGCGGGACTTCGAAGGGGCACTCGCGGCCGCGGCGGAGCTGGGGCCGCCGATAGACCGCTTCTTCGACGACGTCCTCGTGATGGCCGAGGACGCCTCCGTGCGCGCGAACCGGCTGCGCCTCCTGCACGACGTGAGAGACGCCGTCGGGACGCTCGGCGACCTCTCGCAGATCCCGCGATGAGCGATCTCGTCGAGCTCCACGTCGTCTCCGACTCCACCGGCGAGACGGCCGCCAAGTTCGCGAAGGCGGTCGAGGAGCAGTTCCCCGATCTCGAGTTCGACGTAATCCGCCACCCGCGCATCACGAACGTCGACGACGTCCAGCTCGCCGCGGCCAGGGCCCGCGGCCGCCGCGCGGTCTTCCTGTACACGATCGTCGAGCCGCGCTTCCGCGAGGCGATGCGCGACGTCTGCAAGCGCTACAAGGTCCATTACTGCGACCTGCTCGGGCATCCGATCGATGCCGTCACACGCGTCTCCGGCTCCCCGGCCCGGATGGAGCCTGGCGCGGGGCCCGTCCTCGATTCGGCCTACTTCAAGCGTATCGCGGCGATCGAGTTCGCGGTGCGCTTCGACGACGGCCTCGGCCACGGCCTGCACGAAGCGGACATCGTCCTCGTCGGCGTCTCCCGCAGCTCGAAGACGCCGCTCTCGATCTATCTCGGCTATCTCGGCTACAAGACCGCGAACGTTCCGATCGTGCGGGGAATCGAGCCGCCGAAGGAACTGTGGGAGATCGAGCCCGCGAAGATCGTGGGCGTCACGATGGAGGCCGAAGCCCTGCACGAGATCCGCACCGAGCGCGCGCGACACATGCGCGGGTCGAAGCGCGGCTACGCGGAGCTCCTCGAGATCTACGAGGAACTCGATCAGGCGGAGGCGATCCACCGTCGCCTCGGATGCCCGGTCATCGAGGTGTCGAACCTCGCCATCGAAGAGACGGCCCACCGGATCATCCGGCTCGTAGAACAGCGCCGGCTCGAGGCGGCGGCCGCCGCCGCGCGAGCATGAGAGGCAACCGTAAGCCCATCCCGGTCTACTACTGGCCGCTCTGGATGGTGACGCTCGGCGTCGCTCTGATCGTGTTCTACGGCTTTCTGACCCCGATCTGGATGCTCGTCCGCTTCGTGGCATGGGTGAGCGAGCGCCGCTTGCTGAGGCCGCGTACGGACACCGGAGCCCCCAAGAAGCAAGCCGTCAGGTAGCGCATGGCGTAGACGATTGGACTCGGTCCGCCCCGAGGCGGGCCGAGTCCTTTTTGCGTGCAGATCGCCAGGAATGGGAAGATCTGCGGCGCCGATGACGACCTATGTCTACGACTTTGCTGAGGGCGCCGAGATCGGGCACGACCTCCTGGGCGGGAAGGGCGCAGGGCTCGCCGAGATGACGGCGCTCGAGATTCCAGTTCCAGCTGGGTTCACCGTGACGACCGAGGCGTGCGTCGAGTACATGCGAGCGGGAAAGGAGTTTCCGCCCGGGCTCGCCGACGAGATCGCGGAGCATCTCGCCCGTCTCGAGGAGACGACCGGTAAGCGATTCGGCAACCGCGACGATCCGCTGCTCGTCTCGGTCCGCTCGGGCGCGGCCGTCTCGATGCCCGGAATGATGGACACGATCCTGAACCTCGGCTTGAACGACGAGGCGGTGCAGGGCCTCGCGCGCACCACCGAGAACCCGCGTTTCGCCTACGACGCGTACCGGCGGCTCGTCCAGATGTACGGCAACGTCGTGGACGCCGTCGAGGCGCAGCGGTTCGAGGAGGAGATCGACGCGCTCAAGGAGGAGCGGCGGGTAACCCAGGACGTTGAGCTCTCCGCCGACGACCTCGCCGAGCTCGTCGAGCGGTTCAAGGCGATCTACCGCGAAGGGGCCCAACGTGAGTTCCCGCAGGATGCGCGCGACCAGCTCGAGCGGGCCGTTCGCGCAGTGTTCGACTCGTGGGAGACGCCGCGCGCGCAGGTCTACCGCCGCGCCCACGGGATCCCGGACGATCTCGGAACGGCCGTAAACGTGGTCCAGATGGTGTTCGGCAACAAGGGCGACGACTCGGGCACCGGCGTCTGCTTCACGCGGGACCCGTCGACGGGTGAAGCGGGGATCTGGGGCGAGTTCCTGACGAACGCGCAGGGCGAGGACGTCGTCGCGGGGATCCGCACGCCGGAGCCGCTCGCCCAGATGAAGCAGAAGCTCCCCGAGGCGTACGAACAGCTCAGGGACACGATCCAGCGCCTCGAGGACCACTACCGGGAGATGCAGGACATCGAGTTCACGGTCGAGGAGGGGAGCCTCTACATCCTCCAGACCCGCTCCGCCAAGCGAACTGCCGTGGCCGCGCTCCGGATCGCCGTCGACATGGTCGAGGAGGGGCTGATCTCGCGGGAGGAGGCGATCGGGAGGATCGAGGCCTCGCAGCTCGACCAGCTGCTCCATCCGATGATCGACCCGAATGCTGACTACAAGGACGCGGCGAAGGGCCTGAACGCCTCGCCGGGCGCAGCGCGTGGCGCCGTTGTGCTCGATGCCGATTCGGCCGACGCGCGGGGGCGGAGTGGAGAGGACGTGATCCTCGTTCGCCGCGAGACGACGCCCGACGACATCCACGGTCTCATGGCTGCGCGCGGCGTCCTGACCGCCCACGGTGGCATGACCTCACACGCGGCGGTGGTTGCCCGCGGGATGGGAAAGCCTTGTGTGGCCGGCTGCGAGGCGCTCTCGATCGATCTCGACTCGCGCACGCTCCGGATCGGCGACAACGAGCTGCGCGAGGGCGACACGATCACGATCGACGGCGGGACCGGCGACGTCATCCTCGACGAGGTCAACCTCGTTCCGCCGCAGATCAACGAGGACTTCGAGACGATCCTCGGGTGGGCCGACGAGGTGCGCCGCCTGCGCGTGCGGGCGAACGCTGACACGCCCGAGGACGCGGCCAAGGCGCGCGAGTTCGGCGCCGAGGGGATCGGCCTTTGCCGGACCGAGCACATGTTCATGGCCGCGGACCGCCTCCCGCTCGTACGCTCGATGATCATGGCGTCCGGCGAGGAGGAGCGCCGCGCCGCGCTCGCTAGGCTTCTGCCCTTCCAGCAGGAGGACTTCGAGGGGATCTTCGAGGCGATGGCGGGGCTGCCCGTCACGATTCGGCTCCTCGACCCGCCGCTGCACGAGTTCCTGCCGCCGCTCGAAGAGGCCGAAAAGCCCGAGATGGCGCGGCGGATTCGCGCGCTCCAGGAGGCGAACCCGATGCTCGGGACGCGCGGGTGCAGGCTCGGACTGATGTTCCCCGAGATCTACGCGATGCAGGTGCAGGCG
>JACCYG010000139.1 GCA_013696595.1 Actinomycetota bacterium
CCCCTGGGGGGAAGCTTCACGCGCGCGCGAGAGGTCTCGCGGCGTAGGCGAGCGGGTAGTCGAACCTCGTGTTCGAGCCGTTCGCCTGGCGTGCGCGCCGAGTCGTCGTCGGGTCGCGCCCCGGAACGGAAGGCCTGCGCGTGAGATTCAGAGGGTTGAGGCTGTAGGCCATGGCACTTCCACTCGAGTCGGTTCCCAACATCTCAGAAGGACGCGACGAGGCGGCCCTCGACGGGCTGCGCGAGGCGCTGTCGTCGCCGGCGCGCCTCCTCGATGTCCACATCGACACGGATCACCATCGCTCGGTCTACACGCTCGTGGGGACGGGGGACGAGCTCGTCGAGACGCTCGTCGCGGGAATCGGGCGGGCCGTCGAGCTGATCGACCTCCGTGAACACGTCGGCGCCCACCCGCGCGTGGGTGCCGCGGACGTCGTCCCGCTCGTGCCGCTCACGCCCGAAGACGAGCCCGCCGCGCGCAAGGCGGCGCTTGCGCTCGCCGACCGCGTCGCCGCCGAGCTCGAGCTCCCGGTTTTCTTCTACGGTCGCCTTACCGACGATCGACGCGAGCCTGCGTTCTTTCGTCGCGGTGGCCCCGAGAAGCTGCAGCAGAGGATCGACGCCGGCGAGCTGAAACCGGACCGGGGGCCGAAGCAACTGCATCCGACCGCAGGCGGCGTCGTCCTCGGCGTCCGCCGGCCGCTGATCGCGTTCAACGTGAACCTCCACTCGAACGATGTCGAGATCGCGCGCGCGATCGCGCAGGTCGTCCGCGAGCGGGACGGCGGGTTTCCCGGTGTGCGCGCCCTCGGCCTCGACCTTCCGCATGCGGGCGTCGTCCAGGTGAGCATGAACGTCACGGACTGGGAGGCGGCCGCCCTGCACGAGATCGTCGCCAAGATCGTTCTCGAAGCCGAAGCGCGAGGCGTCGAGGTCGTCGGGAGCGAGCTCGTAGGCCTCATGCCTGCGGGAGCCGCCGTCGCCGCTGCCGGTTCGATCCTCCGGATCGAGGGTTTCGACGCGGAGCGGGTGCTCGAGCTGCGCCTTCTCGAGGAGCAGAGCGGTTAGGAGTCACGCGCGCGAGTTGCCCCCCGGGGGACCCCCTTGGTTACCCCCTTGCGGTCAGCCTACTTCGGAAAGACGCGCGCGTGGTGCGCGGATCGTCAAGAAACTCGCCGCAAATCGCGCCAGATTTCGCGCTCGACCATCGCCTAGACTGCCGTCATGGCCCTCACGACGGCCGTCTCGCTCACCGGCGACGACCTAACGCTCGACGACGTCTGGGCGGTCGCGATCGGAGGCACGCGCGCGGAGCTCTCGGAGGAGGCGCGCGAGAAGATGCGCGCGGCCCGCGAGCTCGTCGATCGCGCGGCGAGCGAGGCCTCGGGCGAGCACACCTACGGGATCAACACGGGCTTTGGGCGGTTCGTCGAGCGGACGATTCCGCCGGAGCTCTCCGGGGAGCTTCAGCTCCGCCTGCTTCGGAGTCACGCGTGCGGTGTCGGCGACCCGTATCCCGACGAGGTCGTCCGCGCGGCGATGATGCTGCGGGCGAACGCGCTCGCGAAGGGCTATTCGGGCGCGCGCGTAGAGACGGTCGAGCTTCTCCTCGATTGCCTGAACGCGGGCATCGTGCCGCACGTCCCGAGTCGTGGATCGGTCGGCGCTTCGGGGGATCTCGCGCCGCTCGCGCATCTGGCCCTGCCGCTCGTCGGCGAGGGTTGGGTACGCGCAAACGGTGATCGCGTTCCCGGCGCGGAAGCGCTGTCCGCCGCGGATCTGGAGCCCGTCCAACTCGAGGCGAAAGAAGGGCTCTCGCTCATCAACGGAACGCAATTCATGAGCGCGATCGGCGCGCTTGCGCTCGTCCGCGCCCGCCGCCTTGCGCAGACCGCGGACATCGCCTGCGCGCTCTCGGTCGAGGCGCTCCAGGGTTCCCGCGTGGCCTTCCGTCCGGATATCCACGAGCTTCGACCGCTCGAGGGTCAGATCGACTCGGCGGCGAACATCGTCACGCTGCTCGACGGGTCGGCGATCATCGAGGCGCACCGCTGGTGCGACAAGGTGCAGGACGCCTACTCACTTCGGTGCGCACCGCAGGTGCACGGGGCGAGCCGTGACCTGATCGCTTACGCGGAGCGCACGATCGCCGTCGAGCTGAACGCCGCTACTGACAATCCGCTCGTCTTCGTCGAAGAGGGCGAGCTCGTCTCGAACGGTAACTTCCACGGCCAGCCGCTCGCGTTCGCGCTCGACGCGCTCGCCATGGCGCTCTCCGAGCTCGCCAACATCTCCGAGCGGCGGATCGAGCGCCTGACGAATCCGTCCCTCTCGGACGGGCTGCCCGCCTTCCTGACCGCGGACGGAGGTCTCAACTCAGGGTTCATGATCCCGCAGTACGTGGCCGCATCACTCGTCTCGGAGAACAAGGTGCTCTGCCATCCGGCCAGCGTTGACTCGATCCCGACCAGCGCCGGTCAGGAGGATCACGTCTCGATGGGGAACGCCTCCGCGCTCAAGTGCTGGCAGGTGCTCGCGAACTCGGAGAGCGCGCTCGCGATCGAGCTCCTCGCCGGAGCGCAAGGCGTCGAGTTTCTCGCGCCGCTCGAGCCCGGCGTGGGGACGCGGGCCGCTCACGATGCGATCAGGGCGCTCTCGCCGGCGCTCGTCGAGGACCGGCCGCTCGCGGACGACATCGCGCGTGTGGCCGAGGCGATCCGCTCCGGCGAGCTCGTCGGAGCGGTCGCGGACGCGGTCGGGAAGCTTCGGTGAGCGTCCGCTCGCTCGACGCCGCGGTCGAAGAGCTCTGCGGCGACCTCTCTGCGATCAGGGCGCCGCGCGGCACGGAGTTGAACGCGCGCTCGTGGCAGACCGAGGCGCCTCTTCGCATGCTCCTCAACAACCTCGACTCTGAGGTGGCCGAGCGTCCCGAGGAGCTCGTCGTCTACGGCGGGTCGGGCAAGGCGGCGCGGAACCACGAGGCCCTGAAGGCGCTCGTCCGCTCCCTCCTCACGCTCGGCGAGGACGAGACGCTCCTCGTTCAGAGCGGAAAGCCGGTGGGCGCCTTCCGGACCCACCCGGGCGCCCCGCGGGTGCTGATCGCAAACTCACTCCTCGTCCCGCGGTGGGCGACTTGGGAGGAATTTCGCCGACTCGAGGCGCTCGGCCTCACGATGTTCGGCCAGATGACGGCCGGAAGCTGGATCTACATCGGCACGCAGGGGATCCTCCAGGGCACGTTTCAGACGTTTGCTGCGGCGGGCGAGACGCACTTCGGTACGGCCGATCTCTCGGGGCGAACGATCTTGACCGCGGGTCTCGGGGGGATGGGCGGGGCCCAGCCTCTGGCCGCGACGATGGCGGGCGCGGCCATCCTGTGCGTGGAGGTCGACCCGCAGCGGATCGAGCGGCGGATCGAGACTCGGTACCTCGACGAGGCCTCCGATTCGCTCGACGATGCCGTCGCCCGGGTGCGGCGGGCGGCGTCAGAGGGGCGGGCCCTTTCGGTCGGTCTGCTCGGGAATGCCGCCGAGGTGATCCCGGAGCTCGTGCGGCGCGGAGAGCAGTTCGATCTCGTCACCGACCAGACCGCCGCGCACGATCCGCTGAACGGCTACGTGCCCACGGGTCTCTCGGTCGAGGAGGCTGCGGAGCTCCGGTCGTCCAGTCCGGACGAGTATCTGTCAAGAGCCCGTGACAGCATCGCAACACATGTGCGCGCTCTCCTTGAATTCGCACGCGCCGGGTCGTATGTCTTCGACTACGGCAACAACCTCAGAGGGGAGGCAGAACAGGCAGGAGTCGAAGACGCTTTCACATACCCGGGCTTTGTCCCGGCCTATATACGGCCGCTCTTCTGCCGCGGGGTGGGGCCGTTCCGCTGGGCTGTCCTGTCGGGAGAGCCGGGGGACATCGCGGCGATCGACGCGATGCTCCGCGACCTCTTCCCCGAGGACGCGCTCCTCCAGCGCTGGCTCGAGCTCGCGCCCGAACGGGTGGCGTTCCAGGGCCTGCCCGCGCGCATCTGCTGGCTCGGATACGGCGCTCGCGCCAAGGCGGGTCTCGCGATCAATGAGCTCGTCCGCTCGGGCGACGTCCGCGCGCCGGTCGTGATCGGACGCGATCACCTCGACTCGGGCTCGGTCGCCTCGCCCTATCGCGAGACCGAGTCGATGCAGGACGGGTCCGACGCGATCGCGGACTGGCCGATCCTGAATGCTCTGCTGAACACAGCCGCGGGGGCAACCTGGGTGAGCGTCCACCACGGCGGGGGCGTCGGGATCGGGAATGCCATCCACGCCGGCATGGTCGTAGTCGCGGACGGCACCGACGAGGCGGCGGACAAGCTGGAACGTGTGCTCACGACCGATCCGGGCACGGGCGTCATGCGGCACGCGGACGCGGGCTACGAGGAAGCGCTCGAGACGGCGCGCGAGCACGGTCTCGATCTTCCCGGCAGGCCATAGCGAGCCTCCTCATCCGTGACCTCGCGCAGGTTGTCTCGCCTGCGGGCGACGGCGCGCCGCTTCGGGGCACGGCGCTCGGCGACGTCGTCGTCCGGGAGGACGCCTATCTCCTGTGCGAGGACGGTCGCGTCGCGGAAGTCGGACGCATGCGCGACCTGCGTCTCGCCGGCGACGTCGAGGAGATCGACGGCCGAGGTCATGCCGCGATCCCCGGGCTCGTCGACTGCCATACGCACGCCTGCTTCGGCGCCGACCGGGCCGAAGAGTTCGACCGGCGATCGGGGGGAGCGTCGTACGAGGAGCTCCACGCCGCGGGTGGGGGGATCCTCTCGACCGTGCGCGCGACCCGCGCAGCCGGCCAGGATGAGCTCACCGCGATCGTCGAGCGCCACCGAGGCTGGATGCTCGCGCACGGGACGACGACGTTCGAGGGGAAGTCCGGCTACGGGCTCGATCGAGAGACCGAGCTCGCGCAGCTTCGCGCCGTCAAGGCCGCGGGCGGAATCCCCACCTGGCTTGGCGCGCACGCCGTTCCGCCGGAGTTCGACAACGCTGACGCGTATCTCGATTTTGCGCTCGAGGAGGTCCTGCACGAGGCGGCGAAGCTCGCCGAGGCGGCCGACGTCTTCGTAGAACGCGGAGCCTTCGACGCCGAACAGGGGCGCCGCTATCTCGAGGCCTGTCGCGACGCGGGGCTCACGCTTCGGCTTCACGCCGACCAGTTCACGGAGGGCGGAGGGGTCCCGCTCGCGATCGAGCTCAACGCGCGAAGCGTCGACCACCTCGAAGTCACGGGGCCGGAGGGCGTCCGTGCGCTCGCGTCGAGCGACGTTACCGCCGTCTTTCTCCCGGTGGCAGCGCTCTTCCTCGGGTGCCCAATGCCGCCCGCGCGTGCCCTGATCGCCGCCGGGGCGATCGTCGCGCTCGCGACGGACTTCAATCCCGGGAGCGCCTTTTGCGAAAGCCTTCCGGTCACGTGCAACCTCGCCTGCACGCAGCTTGGAATGTCGCCGGCGGAGGCGCTCGTCGCATGCACGGTCAACGCGGCTCATGTTCTCGGCCGTGCTGATCGGCTCGGGCGCCTTGCGCCTGGCTTCGCCGCCGACATCGTTTTGCTCGACGCTCCCGACTGGCGCTACCTCGCCTATCACCTCGGCGGCGACCATGTCGCGGCGGTCGTCAAAGACGGCGCGCTCGTTCACAGGCGATAATCCCTGCCATGCCGAGCCGCAAGCAGCGTCGCCGCCGCGACAAGCTCCAGCGTCACGAGTACGAGTATGTCGTCGAGACCGAGGAGGGAGAGGTTCCGCTCCGGGAGCTCAAGGAGGAGGGCCGGCAGCCCAAGGATGGGAAGGAGCCGGCGGCAGGGCCGCTGGACCGGCGCGGCCGGCCGATTCCGAAGCCGTCGCTCAACCGCGTCCTCAAGCGCGCTGCGATCTTCGCCCCGATCCTCGTGATCTTCGTCTACCTGACGGCCGGCGAGGACCTCGAGCCGGTCGGCGTCGTCCTGAACGCGGCGATCCTGCTCGCGTTCTTCATCCCGTTCAGCTACCTCGTGGACGTGATTCTTTATCGCATCATGTCGCGGCGGGCGAAGGGTCGTTAGTCGAAGAGCCCTGGACGACCGGGCGATCGCTACTCGATCACCCGGAATTCGCCCGTCCGCACGTCGTAGACGATATGGGAGGGCGCGTCGGTCTCCGTTCCCGGAGCAGGGTTACGCTCGAGCATCGCCATGTCTATGAGGGAAGAAGGAAACACGGCGTGCAGGCGGAGCGGGCCCTCGCCCGTGTTCCTCGTGCCGTGAACCGTTCCGGCCGGAATGAAGATGACCGAGTCCGGCCCGACCGGGAACGTCGCCTCTCCGAATCGAACTTCGCCTTGGCCGGAGACGATCACCACGAGCTCGTTAATCCGATGACGGTGGAGCGGGATCCGGTCTCCGGGCGCGATGTCCTCGATGATGACCGTGAGATCGTCGACGCGGCCGCAGTCGTCTCCCGGGTCCGCGGCGAACCGTAAGCGGGATTCGGGTCGATAATCGTCGGGATCGTCGAGGAGCGGCTCGAGTGGTGCCGCTGAAACGTGCGCCACTGCGTCTCCCCTACGAGGCTCTTTCCTGGCCTCGATAGTGGCCTTCGCCGGGCCAGGGCGCGAGGAGGAGGAGGATCTTTGCGCCGTTCTCGCTTCTCACGAAATGGCGCTCGTCGGGCTCGAAGTGGACGAGGGTTCCGACGGGCGCTTCGATCTCTTCTCCACCTGCGCCGATCCGGGCGGAGCCGTCAACGACGACGACCCACGCGTGCTCTTTCACCTGATGGTCACCGAGCTCCTGACCCGGGTCGAGACCGACGAGAACCGCGCGCGCCTCGTCCTCGCTGAGCAGAACGACGGGGGAGCGGCTCCCGCCGGGGGTGTCGATCTCGGGCAGCGTCCAGCTCTGCATGATGCCGGGGAGTCTAGGAGGGTTTGACGAACCGGCTGCGCCGGAACCGATTGAGCGCGATCACCGTCCAGATCGCTTCGACCACTCCGAACGGCCACGCGCCGGACACGAAACCGTAGGCGCTGGAGAGAGCGCAGCCGAGAGCAAACGCGAGGATAAAACCGGTGTGCCGGCTCTCCATGGCGTACATGAGCATCATGAACGTGAGCGCCGCCACGCCGAAAAGCGTGAGCATCGCCCGCTAACGCACGAAACGCCGCGCGAAGCGGCTGAGAAAAGCCGTAATCGCGCCCGCTCCGGCGAAAAGCATTCCGACGCCCCCCGACGTGGCGCAGACGCGGCAGGCGTTACAGCAGGCCGGAGCCATCGGCGCGTAATCAGCGGCCCGATTCGCTAGCGGGAGCATGCGAGCGGTAGCCCTCTCAAACACGCTCGAAGTCTAGTCCGCTACGCCGTGAATGGAACGGCTCGCTGGGCAGCCGGGACTCGAATTAGACTCAACCGCCTGATGGCGCTTGACGTCGCGCGGCTCGAGCTCGGCCTGATCGGGACGAATTGCTACCTCGTCCGGGAGGCCGGGGCGGAGGAGGCTGTCGTCGTCGACCCGGGCGGCGACGCACCCGAGATCCGCCTCGAGCTCGCCCGCAGTGGAATGCGTTGCGCCGCGATCCTCATCACGCATGGTCACTGGGACCACCTGGGCGGTGTCGCGGACCTGGCCGAGGGCACCGGCGCGCCTGTCCACATGGCCGAGGACGAGCGCGCGCTTCTCGAGGAGGTCAACGAGTACGTGCCCCAGGGGG
>JACCYG010000140.1 GCA_013696595.1 Actinomycetota bacterium
AGGTACCCGCACTTCGGGCACCCCGGGTTCGTCTTCACCGTGCCCCGGCCCGCAGGCTTCACGTAGGCCGAGCCGCACGAGAGGCAATGCACCGACACGACGAGCGCGAGTGAGTCCACATACACACTGTCGCTCGAAAGCCACCGAAACTTGCGGTTTCGCCAAAACTCTTTACACAGGCGGACGCGGTTTTTCCACAGGTCGGGTGGAAGATCGGGCGGCCTCGACGTCGCAGGCGATCTGCGCGACCAGGTCCTCCTCGCTTTCGAACGACCGTTCATCACGGAGACGTTCCCAGAGCTCGACGCGCAGCCGCTCGCCGTAGAGGTCGCCGTGGAAATCGAGGAGAAAGGCTTCGATCCGCCGCTCAACGCCGCCGTAGTGCGGGTTCACGCCGATGGAGACCGCGGCACGGCATCCGAGCGCCTCCCCGGCATAGATGCCGTACGTCGGGACGACGAATTCGGCACGAACGGCGAGGTTCGCCGTAGGGAAGCCGAGCGTGCCTCCGCGCTGGTCGCCGGCGACGACGACGCCCTCGACCTCGGCCGGACGGCCGAGCAACGCAGCGGCCGACCTGACATCGCCGGCGCGCAGAAGCTCCCGAATCCGGCTCGACGAGACCCCTTCGAGAACGGGAACGGGCCGGACCTCGAAGCCCAGGGCCGCCAGCAAGTCGAGATCGCCCTTTCTTCCTGCTCCGAAGCGGAACCCTTCGCCGGCCACGACGACCCGGGTGCCGAGCGGGAAGAGAACGGTCTCGGCGAACGCCTCGGACGAAAGCCGCGAGAGCTTGGGCGTGAAGTCGACGACGAGGAGCTCGTCGGGGCCAAGCTCCCCGATCAGCTCGACGCGCCGCTCAAAGCTCGTGAGGAGCTGAACCTCGTAGCCGAGCACGGCGCGCGGGTGCGGCTCGAAGGTGACCACCGTCGAGCGAAGGCCCGTAGCACGCGCCGATTCGATGACGGCGGCGTGGCCGCGGTGCACCCCGTCGAACGTCCCGAGCGCCACCGCCCGCTCGGCGCGGTCGGCCTCCTGCGGCGAGTTGAGGATCTTCACACGAGCACCGTCTCCGGTCGGATCGCGCCCGTCTCTCCGCCGCCGACGGCGACAAGGCGGCCATCGTGAACGAGCGCAACCGGCCCGTCCACCTCGCCGTCTGGCAGCGGCCGGCCGGTGGCCACGAGCCGCGCTTCCGTCTCGGTCAGGTCGCGTCGCGGAAGGAACGGCAGGGCATCGAGCGGAGCGAGCACGCGTCCCTCATCGGCTTGGTCGACGTCGAAAGGGCCAACTGCGATGCGGCGAAGCGAGACGCAGTGGCCGCCTAGTGCGTCGGCGATCGCGCGCACGTAGGTTCCGCTCGAGACGTGAAGCGCGAGCTCGAGTGCGGGCGGGTCGAAGCGGATCACCTCGAGCCCATGCACGGTCGAGCGGCGAACCGGCATCTCTACGGCCACGCCGCGGCGGCGAAGTTTGTACGCGCGCTCGCCTCCGATCTTGACGGCCGACGCAGCCGGGACGGGGAGATCGACGTCTCCGCGGAGCCTTTCGACGTCTGCGGGCGTTGCAAACTGGGTCTGCTCGAGCTCGTCGCCTTCAGCGTCCCCCGTCGTCGTGCGAACCCCGAGCGCGACCTCGGTCACATAGCGCTTGTCGAGCCCCACGAGATAGCGCGCCAGTCGGGTCGCGCGCCCGAGGAGGCAGAGCAGGAGGCCAGTCGCAAACGGGTCGAGCGTTCCGGCGTGCCCGACTTTGACGCCGTACCGGTCGCGAATCCGCCGGACGACGGCGAAGGACGACGGCCCGGCTTCCTTGTCGACGAGAACGAACCCGTCGATCCTACCCGGCGCGCGCTCTCGGCTCACTCGCGTCGAGGAATCGGCACAGTGGGCGCACCACACGCGCGATTTTCCCGGATATCCTGAAAACTGGGGGAGAGGGGCCGAAGGCCCCGGGGGTAAATCACGCGCGCGCGGGCGCAAGGGGTCCTTCCGTCCCGGTCGGGTGCTTCCATCCCGGTCTGAAGAACGGCGGCTCGCCTATTGGACGGCGCCGGCCTGCGCGAGGAACTCGCGCCGGATGAAATCCGTAATCTCAGCGACGCTCGCTTCGGACGGGAAGCCCGCCGCCTGCTTGTGGCCGCCGCCCCCGCTCTTTCGCGCGATAGCCGACACGTCCAGGTCCTCCTCGGTCGTCCGCAGGCTCACACGGCGACTCGGCCCGTTTCCGCTCGGCGGCTCGCGGATCAGCGCGGCGATCTCGGCGCCCTCGACTGCACGAAGGTAGTCGATGATCCCCTCCGAGAACGGCTCTTCGGCGCCGGCCTCCTCGAAGTCGTTTCGCTCGAGGTGGGAAACGATCAGGCGGCCGCCTTCGAGCACCTCGGCGCGCTCGAGCGCTCGCGCGACGAGCTTCAACTTTGCGAAGGCGACGTTTTCATACACGCCCTGAAACACGCGATGCACGTTCGCGCCCCCCTCGACAAGCTCCGCGGCGAGCCGTAATGACCTCGCGGACGTGTTCGAATACTGGAAGCGGCCCGTATCCGTGACGACGGCGATGTAGAGCGCCTCGGCGATCTCGGGTGTCAGGTCGACGCGGACCTCGCGCAGAATCTCGCGCAGGATCTCGCCGGTCGACGAAGCGTCCGCGACGATCAGGTTGACGTCCCCGAAGCGCGAGTTGTCGTGGTGGTGGTCGATGTTGATCACGAGCGGGGACGGGCCGAGCAGCGACTCAGGATCGCGTCCGAGTCGACTCTCGTTCGCACAGTCGACGGCGAAAACCACCCGCTCCTCGAGATCCGTGGGGAGCCGACGTTGAAGGTCGGTGAGGGGCATGAACTGGTACTCGCGTGGAAGCGGCGTCTCGCCGGCCAGGTACATCACGGCGTCCTTGCCGAGGGCCTCGAACATGAGCCGCGAAGCGACCAGCGAGCCCAACGCGTCGCCGTCCGGGTTCTCGTGCGTCGTGACGACGAAGCGGTCGTGCGCCTCGATCGCAGGCGCGACCTTGGCCAGCTCAGCTTTCTGTGTCTCGTTCATCGGGAGCCAGCTCGTCGATCAGCTTCGAAAGCCGCACGCCGCGCTCGACGGTCGAGTCGTACTCGAACACTAGTTGAGGAGTTCGCTTCAGACGCAGCTCGTCGTTGACGCGGCCCTGAAGGATTCCGCGCGACGACTCGAGCCCCTTTAGGGTCGCCCTCCGCTTCCGCTCGGAGCCGAGGACGCTGACATAGACGGTGGCGTGGCGGAGGTCGGCGCTCGTGTCGATGCCGGTGACGGTGACGAACCCGATCCGGGGGTCCTTCAGATCCGCGACCGACTCGGAAAGCACCTCGCGAAGCGCCTCGTTCACACGTCGCATGCGCTCACTCATCGACTTTCACGACCTCCCGCTCGACGCCG
Organism: Actinomycetota bacterium; assembly: GCA_013696595.1. Taxonomy (GTDB): domain Bacteria; phylum Actinomycetota; class Thermoleophilia; order Gaiellales; family Gaiellaceae; genus JACCYG01. Next base: position 3,408 of record JACCYG010000140.1, read on the forward strand.
CCGAGCTCGAATGCCTGCGCACCGAGGTAACGCTCGGCACCGTCCAGGAGTCGCTTGATCTCCGCGTGCTCGCGCGCGACGCACGCAAGGGTGAGACGGGACCGCTGCCAGACGTCATGGTGATCCACCTCGGCAACGGACGCCCCGAACCGCCGTTGAAGCTGGGCCTTGGCGGACAGCAGAGCCTTCCGCTTCCCTTTGAGCGAGTGGTTCTCCGGGAAGTGGAGCTCGACCGACAGGATTCCGACGTAGCCGCTGGCCATTCCGTCCCCTCAGCTGAGGGTAGGGCATCGGCGAGGCGAGCCTCCGCCCCTACAGCCGCGCTTACGCCGACTCGTCGGATTCGACGGGCTCCGGCGGCCCGCCGTTTCCTGCCACGTCAAGGTCCGTGCGCTCGATCTCGCGCGTCTCGAAGGCCTCGAGGACGTCGCCTTCCTTCACGTCGTTGAAGCCCTCGAGGAGGATGCCGCACTCGAAGCCCGCCTGAACCTCTCGCACGTCGTCCTTGAACCGCTTGAGGCTCGCGATCGACGTCTCGTGCACGACCGTGCCTTCACGAACGACGCGGATCCGGGCGCTTCGGCGGATCAGCCCGTTCGTCACATGGCAACCGGCGATGACGCCGATACGGGAAGCGCGGAAGAGCGCACGCACCTCCGCCTCGCCCAACGTCTCCTCGACGCGCGTCGGCGACAGCATGCCGACGAGCGCCTGCTGGATGTCCTCGGTCAGCTGGTAGATGACGCGGTATGTCCGCAGATCGACGCCCTCGCGCTCTGCGAGCGCGCGCGCTTCCGCGTTGGGACGCACGTTGAAGCCGACGACGGTCGCGTTCGAGGCCGAGGCGAGCATGACGTCGCTCTCGGTGATACCGCCGATGCCCGTGTGGATGACGTTCACGCTCACCTCTGGATGACGGATCTTCGCGAGTTCCCCCGTGACTGCCTCGATGGAGCCCTGGACGTCCGCCTTCACGATGATGTTGAGCTCCTGGACGGCGCCTTCCTCGATGCGCGTGAACAGCTCCTCCAGCGAGACGCCCCGCTTGGCCTGGCGCGCAAGCTGCTCGGTGCGAAGGCGCTGGCCGCGCAGGCCCGCGAGATGGCGCGCCTGTCGCTCGTTTTCGACCACGCGCCCCTGCTCGCCGGCTCCCGGCGGCTTGTCGAAGCCGAGGATCTCGACCGGCGTTCCCGGCCCGGCC
>JACCYG010000153.1 GCA_013696595.1 Actinomycetota bacterium
GCCTTGGGACGCGCGCCCTCTCACGGGCGCGCTGCCGTGCTGCTTCGGCTCGGCTCGCGCGGTAGCCGGCTCGCGCTCACGCAGGCGGAGCTCGCTGCCGACCGCCTGCGCGAGGCTCGCCCCGACCTCGAGATAGCGCTCGTGCCCATCACGACCGCGGGCGACCGCGATCGTTCCCGCCCCTTCGGCGAGATCGGCGAGCGCGGCGTCTTCGTGAAGGAGATCGAGGAGGCCCTTCTGGCCGGCCGTATCGACCTCGCGGTTCATTCGGCCAAGGACATGACCTCGACGACGACCGAGGGGCTCGCGATCGGCGCATTTCTCTCGCGCGAGGAGCCGCGCGACGCGTTGTGCGGCGCGGAAGGGCTGCGCCCGGGGATTCGCGTCGGGACCGCGTCAGCCCGCCGGAAGTCTCAGCTCCTCGCTCTCGAGCCAAGCCTCTCGATCGAGCCGCTCCGCGGAAACATCGACACGCGTCTGCGAAAGCGCCGCGAACGGGGACTCGACGCGATCGTTCTCGCGGCGGCCGGCCTCGTCCGCCTCGGCCTCGAAGAGGAGATCGGGCACCGCTTCGACCCGGAAGAGATCCTCCCGGAAGCGGGCCAGGGCGCGCTTGCCCTCCAGGTCCGTGCGGGTGACGAAGAGCTGGCCGCGGCCCTCGATGATGCGGAGACTCGCCGGCGCGTCGAGGCCGAGCGCGCATGCGTGGCGCGCATCGGGGCGGGTTGTCTCGCGCCCGTCGCCGCGTACCACGACGGCTCGTCGCTGACGGCGCTCGTCGCGGCTGAGGACGGAAGCTGGATCGAGCGCCGGACGGGAAACGACGCCGTCGAGCTTGCCGACGAGTTGCTCAGGGCGACTAGAGGAAGGGACGACCCCGCGTGAGCGACGGCGTACGCGTCGCGCTCACACGTGCCGCAGGCGGAAACGACGAGCTTGCGGCGCGGCTTCGTCAGGAAGAGTTCGACCCGGTCGAGTGTCCGCTGATCCGGATCGAGCCGATCGGCGGTTCGCCGATCTGCGTAGAAGGCTACGACTGGCTCGTCCTCACGAGCCGAACCGCGGTCGACGAACTCCTTCGTCGTCTGGATGGATCGCCGCCGCGCATTGCCGTCATCGGCCCGGGTACTGCGGACGCTCTTCGGGAACGCGGCCTCGAGCCAGCCCTCGTTGCCGCCGAATCGACTCAGGAAGGTCTCGTGAGGGAGCTTCCGCGGCCGGCCGGCCGCGTTCTCTTTGCCGGCGCGGAAGGAGCGCGCCCGGTCCTTGTCGACGAGCTCGGCGCCGACTTTGCTCCGCTCTACCGGACGGTCGAAGAGCGGGTTGACACGTTCCCGGACGCCGATCTCGTCGTTCTTGGGTCCGCCTCTGCCGCCCGCGCGTACGCTGTGCTCGGCCGCGCGACCCCGTGCGTCTCGATCGGGCCGGTCACGTCGAAGGAAGCGCGTGGGCGCGGTCTCCACGTCGTTGCCGAGGCCGCGAGCCCCGCTCTGGAAGGCTTGGTCGAAGCGGTTAAGCTCGCCGCATCGAGCATCGCTTCGTCACGTTCCTGACCGACTTCGGCCTCGAGGACGATTTCGTCGGGACCTGCCGCGGCGTGATGAAGCGGATCGCGCCCGACCTCGAGGTGATCGACATCACCCACGGCATCGAACCGCAGCAGGTGCTGCAGGGTGCGCTCGTGCTCGCCAACACGCTTCCGTACATGCCCGCGGGTGTGCACGTCGCCGTGGTCGACCCAGGCGTAGGCGGGGACAGGAAGGCGCTCGTTCTGCGCGGCGACGGTCGGCTCTTCGTCGGGCCGGACAACGGGCTCTTGCTCGTGGCCGCGGAGCGGCTCGGGGGTGTTTCCGACGCCGTCTCGATCGAGAACGAGGAGTACCTCCTCCGGCCCGTCTCGCGGACCTTCCACGGCCGCGATGTCTTCTCGCCCGTAGCCGCGCACCTCGCGCTCGGTGTGCCGATCGGCGAGCTCGGCCCGCCTGTCGACGTCGTCGAGCTCCAGCGGCTTGACGTTCCGACCCTGGAGACGGGTGCGTCGCGCATGCGCGCGACCGTTCTCTACGTGGACCGGTACGGCAACGTCCAGCTGAACGCGACGACCGACGACCTCGACCGGGTCGGCATGGACCCGGGGGCGACCGTGGAGATCGACGTCGGGTTCGAGTCGTACTTCGCCCGCGTCGCGACGACCTTCGCGGACGTGCGCCCGGGGGACATCCTCCTCTACGAGGACGCGTACCGGAACGTGGCGCTCGCGGTCAACGGTGGAAACGCCGCCGAGATGCTCTCGGCGCGCCCCGGGCAGCAGATCAGAATCTCGCCTGCACGCGAGTGAGGGAGCTCGTTCATACGGTCGGGAGACGCTTCGCACGCGTTGCGACGCGTGCGGTCGTCGCCCAGCCGGGTCTCTGGCGCGTCTTTCGCGGGCCCCTACGCGCCCAGTTCAACTGGATGGCGTCCGGTTGGGAGTACCGGCGCGGCCCGGAAGCACTGGTTTCTCTCGAGGCGGCACTCGACCGCGAGGAGCGGCTCCCTGCTCGGGTGCTCGATCTTGGGACCGGGACCGGCAAGGCGGCGCGCGTGATCGCACGACGGTTTCCTACTGCGGAGATCGTCGGTGTCGATCTTTCCGCCGCCATGGTCGAGGAGGCAGCGCGGTTGCTTCCGAACGACCTCCGCGGGCGTGTCAGCTTCCGGGTCGGGGACGCGAGCGCGCTTCCCTTCGAGGACGGCTTCTTCGATCTCGTCGTGCTGCTCAACATGATTCCGTTCTTTTCGGAGCTCGGCCGCGTTGCGGCGCCCGGCGGCACCGTTCTCATCGCATCCTCGTCAGGCCCGCAGACGCCGATCTATGTGTCGCCCGCGACGCTTCGCAGCCGTCTCGCCCCGTTCGGCTTCGACCGCTTCGACGAGGTCTGCGCCGGGGAGGGGACCGCGTTCATCGCACGCCGCGCGAAGGGCTGAACGATTTTCCGCTCGAAGCGGCACCTCTCTGATCCGGATTGCCGTAGCCGCGCCGCGATCTCAGCCACGAGTGCAGGCACGCCCGCGCGCGCGTAATCTGTTGCGGATGTCCCTCACGATCGGCACGGGCCCGTTTGGACAGCAGCCGGGCGGCGTGGTGAACGCCGAGCCGCGGAGCGGGCGCTTCCTCTTCTTCGAAGACTCCCCGCGCCGGGTTCGAGCGACGTTCGGGGGCGAGACGATCGTCGACAGCCGCCGCGCGAAGCTCTTGCACGAGGGCACTCACCTTCCGGTCTACTACTTCCCAGAGGAGGACGTCCGCATGGACCTCCTGGAGTCGACCGACCACTCGACTCATTGTCCGTACAAGGGCGACGCGTCGTACTGGTCACTGCGCCTCGCCGGCAAGACGGTCGAGAACGCCGCCTGGTCGTATCCGGAGTCGCTCGACGGCGCGCCGCCGCTCGCCGGCTACCTCGCGTTCTACTGGGACAAGCTGGACGCCTGGTTCGAAGAGGACGAGGAGGTCTTCGGGC
>JACCYG010000155.1 GCA_013696595.1 Actinomycetota bacterium
GCGGAGGGCTTCGCGCTTGCCCTCGGCCCGACCGATGAGCCGGTCACGCTCCCGCCCTTCCTCCACTTTGGCGTCGGCCTCCCGACGCCGGCGGACGTGCGCGCCTTCCGTGACCGCCTTGTCAGGGACGGCGTCTCGGTCGTCGAGGAGTGGGACGAGCCCGACTACGTGAGCACTACTTGAGCGTGAAGTTCCGCGACCCGGACGGCTACGTCGTCGAGGTGTCCTGGGAACCGGAATAGGCTGCGTCGACGAGCGCGAGCTGAACGACCGTCTCGAGCTTCGAGACGCTGACGCCCACGAGGCGGAGCGCGCCTGGACGATCCGTCAGTGCCCGGTCGAGGAGCACGCAGGCGAGCTCTCCGATACGTGTCCCGTCGTCCGTCCCGACGTCGAGCGTCGTCGAGCGGCTGCGAATGGAGAAGTCGGGATAGCGCACCTTGGTCGTGACCGTCCGCGCGACCTGACCGCCCCGGGCCAGGCGCTCTGCGACGCGGACTGCCATCCGGCGCAGCTCGTCGTGCAGGCGCTCGCGGTCGACCACGTCGCGCGCGAACGTCTCCTCGTGCCCGATCGAGACGCTCTCCGTCGCGAGGTCGAGGGAGCGCGCGTCGATCCCGCGCGCGCGGTCGCGGAGGAGCGCACCGACCTTCCCCGGGAGGAGCGCGGCGAGCTCCTGGTCGGTGAGGCGCGCAAGCGCGCCGATCGTCGCGACGCCGGCCGCGCGCATCCGCTCCTCGGCGCGCGGGCCGACACCGGGTAGAAGGCGGACGTCGAACGGTGCGAGAAACGCGGCTTCCCGCCCGGGCGGCACGATCATGAGGCCTCCCGGCTTGCGCCGGTCGCTCGCGACCTTAGCGACTACCTTGCACGTTGCAACCCCGAGCGAGCACGAGAGGTTCGTCACTCCGCGCACAGCCGCCTGGACTGCCTCCGCCAGCGGCCGAGCCTCACGAAAGTCACTCGCCACCTCCCCGATGTCCAGGTAGCCCTCGTCGAGGCCGGTGCGCTCCACCGTGGGAATGACTTCGCGCACGGCCGACCACACCGCGCGCGAGTACTGCCCGTAGAGCGAATGGTTCGACCGGACGAAGACGGCGTGTGGACAGCGGCGGAGCGCCTCCGCGCAGCTCATCGCCGAGCGGATCCCGAAGCGGCGGGCCTCGTAGTTCGCGGTCGCAACCACGCCGCGGCCGTGCGGATCGCCGCCGACGACGAGCGGTTTCGAGGCGAGCTCTGGATGCTCGAGCTCCTCGACCGCCGCGAAGAAGGCGTCGAGATCAAGGTGGGCGACTATGGGGACCAAGGTCGGGAACAATAGGGACGGTGTCGCACGACACTGACAAGCTGATCCGGCAACTCTCGCTCGTCGCCTTCCTGATGGCGGAGCGCCGGCCGCTCACCGCACGCGACGTGAAGCAGAACGTCGAGGGCTACTCGGAGATGTCCGACGAGGCCTTCGCGCGCCGGTTCTACTCCGACCGGACCGAGCTTCTCGCGCTCGGCGTCCCTCTCCACTCGCAGCGAGACGAATTCACGGGGGAAGAGCTCTACACGCTTCGCTCGGAGCAGTACTTCCTCCCCCCGCTCGAGCTGACCGACGACGAGCTCGCAGCCCTCCAGACGTGCCTTTACCTTCTCGAAGGACAGTTCGCCTACGCGGAGCCGCTCCGCCTCGCGCTCCAGAACCTGGCGCTCGGACGGCCGGCGCCGGCCGAGGCCGTGACAGAGGGCGCCGTGCGCGTCAACGTCCTCGGAAGCGACTACTCGCCCGAGACGCCGGGTCGGCTGACCAAGCTCGAGGGGGCAATCTCGAAGCAGCGAACCGTGAAGTTCAACTACTGGACGATCGGACGTGACGAGACCGCCGAGCGCACCGTCAACCCCTACGCGCTCTTCTCGGACAACGGCGCGTGGTACGTCGTCGGCCTCGATCTCGACCGCGGGGGCGAGCGCATGTTCCGCGTCTCCCGCATCCGCGGCGACCTGCGCTTCGCGACACGCCGGGAGCGCGATTTTCGCGCGCCCGAGGATTTCGACCCCTCCGTGTTCCGCGGTCGCCCGCCGTGGCAGATTGGCGATGCGGTCGGGGAGGCGCGGGTCGAGGTCGCCCCCGACACGGCCTGGTGGGTCGAGCGCGCGTTCGCCGACCGCGGCGAGCTCGACGACGGCGTGTTCACGACCGCGTACAGCGACCTCGGCCAGCTCGCCTCCTGGACCCTGCGTCAGGATGGTCGCGCCCGCCCGCTCGAGCCGCGCGAGCTCGTCCGCGAGGTCGACCGGAGCCTCCAGCTCGTAGCCCAGCGGCACAGGGGCGCCGCGTTCGAGCCCGCCGCCGAAGCCCCGCTCGAGGACGACCCGGAGCTGCCCGAGCGCCCTGCCGCTCCCCTGGCCCCGGAGCGATTTGCCGTCTTGCAGGCGCTGCTCGCCTATCTGCTCGCACGTTGCGGTGACGAGCCGCGAGTCGACGTCCCGGCCGCGGAGCTCGAGGAGCGTTTCCGGCTCGACCGTGAGCAGCTCGACGAGCACATTTCGCTCCTCAACCTCGTGAACTTCGGCGGCGGCTGCTACGCGATCTACGCGAAGCTCACCGGGGACAACGTCCACGTAGAGAAGGAGCTCTTCGGCGACACGTTCCGGCGACCACCGCGCCTGACGCCGCTGGAGGCGCGGGCGATTCGCCTCGCACTCGAGTTCGTCGGCCCGATGATCGCCGCCGAGGCGCACACGCCGCTCGAGCGGGTGCGGCGGAAGCTCGAGGAGACGTTCGGCCAGTTCGAGCTCCGCGAGACGCCGGAGCCCGTCGCCGGTTCCGAGGAGGAAAAGCTGATCCGAGCTCTTTCCGACGCGATCGGCAAACGACGGCTCGTCGAGATCGAGTATCTGCCGGTCGGGGAGGAGATGAGCGAGCGCGTCGTCGAGCCCTACTCGCTGGAGCGCCGCCTTCCGTACTGGTACGTCCACACCTGGGATCGGACGCGCGACGGAGAGCGGAGCTTCCGCCTCGACCGGATGCGCCGCGCCGACGTCCTCAAGGAGCGCTTCGAGCCACGTGCAGGGTTCGATCCGCGCGAGCTGACGGACGTGCGCAGTGCGCGGATCTGGTTCTCGCCCGAGGTCGCGCGCTGGCGCCTCGAGCGGGGGGCAGCCAGGCTCCTGGTCGACGGCGCCGCGCTCGAGGAGGCGCCGTTCGGAAGCGCCGACTGGCTCGTCGGCGAGGTCCTCTCCTACCGCGGCGAGGCCGTTGTCCTCTCGCCCGACGACCTGCGCAAGCGAGTCGCCAAGCGGGCGAGCGAGCTCCGCCGCGAGCTCAAGACGCCAGCGAAAAGCCGCTAAGGCGCACGGCTACGGGCGAGCCGCCGTGCCGGGCCGTGGGCCCGCTCGTGTTGCTTTCAACTTGCCTCCGATCCACGCGATCGAGTGACGGAACGAACGCGAGAGCGGCATTCCTGCACTCGTTGAAAGCAACACAAGCGCTCTTCGGCTCGCGCTACGCTCGAGGTAATGACGGCTTTCGAGACGGGCAACATCAAGACCTTCGGGGACGTCGACCAACGCTCCTACGAGCAACTTCTGCGGTGTGCGGAGAAGGCCGACTACGCGGTTCTCTGCGCCGACCATCATCCGGGCTACTCGCAGCCGATCGGCGGCGCAGTCGCCTACCAGAATCACATCTCGCCGAGTGGCGTGGGCTATGACATCGGGTGCGGGAACAAGGCGGCGAAGACGAGCCTCCGCGTCGACGAGGTCGACGTGCCGCGCGCCATGGACGAGATCGCGCGGCGGATCAGCTTCGGCGTAGGGCTCGCGAACGAGGAACGCGTCGACCACCCCGTGCTCGACCGGATCGCGCGCGCCGACTTCGCTCCCCAGCGAAAGCTTCTTTCGCTCGCCCGGGATCAGCTCGGAACGGTCGGTGGTGGGAACCACTACGTCGACCTCTTCTCGGACGAGGACGGAACGCTCTGGGTCGGCGTCCATTTCGGATCGCGCGGGTTCGGTCACAAGACGGCGACCGGCTTTCTCGCGCTTGCGCACGGAAAGCGCTTCGACGCTCGCGCAGGCGAGGGCGGGATGGATTCGCCGCCCGTGCTCCTCGATGCAGGCTCAGAGCTTGGCCGGGCCTACATTGGCGCGATGGAGCTCGCCGGCGAGTACGCGTACGCGGGGCGCGACTGGGTCGTCGACCGAGTCCTCCGCATCCTCGGCACGGACGCCGTCGAGGAGGTTCACAACCACCACAACTTCGCCTGGCGCGAGCGTCACTTCGGGCGCGACTACTGGATCGTGCGGAAAGGCTGCACCCCGGCTTTCCCCGGTCAGCAGGGCTTCGTCGGCGGTTCGATGGGCGACGTCTCGGTCATCCTTGCGGGCCTCGACGGCGACGAGGCGCGTCAGGCGCTCTACAGCACGGTGCACGGCGCCGGGCGCGTGATGAGCCGAACCCAGGCCGCGGGTAAGCGGAAGTGGGTGCGCGACCGGGGGACCCGCCGGCGCGTCAGCGTGGTCGTCAAGCCCGGCGCGATCGACTGGAACGCAGTCGTGTCCGCCCTTCGCGAGCGCGGGATCGAGCTCCGCGGAGGCGGTGCCGACGAAGCACCCGGCGTGTACAAGAGCCTGAGCGACGTACTCGGACACCACGCAGGCTCGGTCCGCGTGAAGAACACGCTGACCCCCGTCGGGGTCGCCATGGCCGGGGCCGACACGGTCGATCCGTACCGGGACTAGCGCGAGGCCGGTAGGCGCAACGTGAAGGTCGCGCCGGCGCCCGACTCCGACTCGACGTCGAGTGAGCCGCCGTGCGCCTCGGCAATCGAACGTGCGATGTAGAGGCCGAGACCCGCGCCCGGCTTCGAGTGTCCGGTCGGCGCCCGCCCGAACTTTTCGAAGATGACGCGCTGGTCGTCGGCCGAGATTCCGGGGCCGTGATCGCGCACGCTCACAGACACGACGCCGTTTTCGGCTGCGGCACGCACCTCGACCTCGTCGCCCGAGATCGTGTACTTGACCGCGTTCGCGACGAGGTTCATGAGCAGCTGGCGGATGCGCTCACGGTCGGCGCGGACGCGCGGCAGCGGCTCTGAGACGGCAGCTCGCACGTCGACCTCTTCCTGGCCCAGGTCGACGACGGAAGCGACGTCGCGCACGAGCTCGCCGACGTCGACGTCCGAGAACGCATAGGTGAACGTGCCAGCCTCGAGCCGCGAGGTATCGAGGACGTCGCCAATCAGCGTGGCCAGGCGTGACGTCTCCTCCTCGATCAGGGCGAGGAACGACTCGCGCTGGTCAGCCGTGAGAGAGCGCCAGCGCTCGCGCAGCGTCGAGGCCGAGCCGATCACGGACGCCATCGGCGTCCGGAGCTCGTGGGAGACGAGCGAGACGAAATCCGCGCGAAGGGCCGAGAGGCGGCGAAGCTCCTCGGCCGCGATCCGCTCCGCTTCGAACGCACGGATGTTCTCGACCGTCGTCGCGACCTGACGAGCTAGAAGGGTGATCAGGTCGACATCCTCGCGCGGGAACGCGGCGAGCTCTCGGCGCGAGATTCCGAGCATCCCGATCGTTCGGTCGCCGAGCGAGAGCGGCGCGCCCACGCGCGAACGGAAGCCGGCTTGGACGAGAGCGGCCTCCTCGGCGTAGCGCGCGTCGGCCGCCATGTCCTCGCGGACGATCGTTCGCCCTTCCGCGATGACATCGGCGACCAGGGTCCCCTCCTGCGGGACCATCGTTCCCGCTGGAAACGGGGCGTCCTCAGCGCCGCCTGTGCTCGCGACCACCTCCGCTCGGTCTCCATCCGCGAGAACGATCGCGAGCGGGTCGAACGCGAAGGTGCTGCCGGCTTCGCGAAGAAACGCGTCGAACGCCTCTCGCTGGTCGAGCGACGACGCGAGCGCGCGCGCACATCGGTTCACCGCCTCGAGAACGTCGGCGCGCCGGCCGATCTGGTCGCGCAGTCCCTCCGCCTCGGCCGCGCGCCCCTCCGCAAACTGCGTCTCCTGGGAAAGCCGCCGGACGAGGCCGCCGACGATCAAGCCCATGATGAGCTGGATGCCCAGCGGAAGCGTCACGTGTCGAAGCTCGAACGGAGGCATTCCGAATCGGTCGGCGCGGAAGAGCTCGACGAGGACGAGGAGCGGCGCCGTCGCGAGCGGAAGCGCGATGCCGCCGCGAAGGCCATAACGGACCGCCGCCTCGATCACGGCCAGAAAGATCAGCGCCCGCGCCGGGAGCGCGGGCTCGAAGGCGAACAGAAAGAAGTACACGTAGATGATCGCGGTGTCGAATGCGAGCGCGGTCAGCCCAAGCCACGCGCGCGTGCGGGCGTCGAGCGGCGAGCGCGCGAGCCAGAAGAGCGCCAAGGCGCCGGCGCCGAGGAATCCGGTCGCGACCCAGGCCGAGAGCTCGTAATCGGGAGGGAAATCGTCAGCGAGGACGCCGACTTCCAACACCGCCCACGGTACGGCTAAGAGACGGATCCACGCAATCCAAATCTCCTGCTTCCGCAGGCGCTCGAGCTCGCGCGTCACCGGGCCGCGGGGTGCTCCACCAGGCGCGACAGCGCCCATTCGGCATGCTCGCGAAGCAGCGGGTCGGGATCCTCCGCATAGCGCCCGACCGCATCGGCGAGATCCGCCTGCATGGAGTTCCCGGCCGCGACGAGCGCGTTCCGGCGCAGGAACCGTGGGTCGTTTCTCGGGTAGTACAGGCGATCGTAGCGGCGCCCAAGCGCGTCGTCGGAGGCCTCGAGCCACTCGACGAGTGAGACGACGGGCTCAGCGGTGGCCGGCAGCGGCTCTCCGGCGCGGCGCTTCTCGACGCCGCGGTTCCAAGGGCAGACATCCTGGCAGATGTCACAGCCGTAGACCTGTGTGCCGAGCCGCTCGCGGTACGGCTCGGGGATCGGCTCGGGCGACTGCGTCCAGTACGAAAGGCATCGGTTCGAATCGACCACCCCCGGTTCGTCGAGTGCCCCGGTCGGGCACGCGTCGATGCAGAGGCGGCACGAGCCACAGTCGAGGGAAAGCGGCGGGCTCGACTCGACGTGGACGTCGGTGACGAGCGCACCGAGAACGACCCACGACCCGTACCGCCGCGTGATCAGGAGGGTGTTCTTCCCGTAGAAGCCGACGCCCGACCGCGCCGCCGCCTCGCGGTCGACGTGTTGGTTGGCATCGACGAGGACGCGGTACGTGCCGTCGAGGCGGCGGCCGAGCGCGTCGAGCTTCTCGCGCAGGTCGGCATACCTGTCGCTCCACGTGTAACGCGGAAGCGTTCCCTCCGCCGGTCCCCGCTCCGGCCCCGGCGCGTAGTAGCAGAGGGCGGCTGAGATGACCGTCTGCGCCCCCGGAAGAAGCGTCTCGGGATGGCACGACACCTCGGGCTGCGCCATCGTGAAGCGCATGTCGGCGAAGAGCCCCCGTTCCCGGCGCTCACGGATGTGGCGCTCCGTGTCCGTGTACGGCTCGGCAGGCGTCGCCCCGACCACATCGATCCCGAGCTCCTCGGCGAGCCGGGTCAGCTCCGCTTGCGTCACGAGTTTCAAGGTACCACCGGGCTTAGCGGCGGTACGATTCCCCCCTGTGAAGGCGGTGCGGATCCACGAGGACGGCGGCCCCGAGGTGCTGCGCTATGAGGACGTCGCCGATCCGTCTCCGGCTTCCGGGGAGGTGCTCGTCCGTCTCCGCGCCGCGTCGCTCAACCACCTCGACGTCTGGGTTCGCCAGGGCCTCCCTTCGGTCCCGAAGCCGCGCATCCTGGGCGCCGACGGAGCAGGGGTCGTCGCAGCCGCGGGAGACGGGGTGAGCGGGTTCGAGGACGACCAGGCGGTCGTCCTGAACCCGGGCCTCGACGACGGCGCGCGGATCCTCGGCGAGCACACGGACGGCACACACGCGGAGCTGATCGCCGTTCCCTCCGACTACGTCCATCCGCTGCCCGACGGGATCTCCTTCGAGGAGGCCGCTGCCTTTCCGCTCGTCTTCGAGACCGCCTACCGGATGCTCGTCACGAAAGCCGCGCTTCGGGAGGGCGAGTGGGTGCTGCTGTGGGGAATCGGATCCGGGGTCGCGACGGCTGCGCTCGCGATCGCCAAGGCCCTCGGCGCGCGGACGATCGTGACGTCGTCGAGCGAGGAGAAGCTCGCGCGCGCCCGCGAGCTCGGCGCCGACGCGACGGCGAGCACCGACGGCGACGTGGGAGCTGCCGTCAAGGAGGCCACCGGCGGTAGCGGCGTGGACGTGGTCGTGGAGCATGTCGGCGAGGCGACGTGGAAGACGTCGCTCCAGGCGGTCAAGGCCGGCGGACGGGTCGTCGTCTGCGGGGCCACCTCGGGTGCGAACCCGCCGGCCAACCTCCATCGAATCTTCTGGAAGCAGCTCACCATCTACGGCTCCACCATGGGCACGCGCGAGGACTTCCGCGGTGCCTACGACCTCGTCGCAAGCGGCCGGGCAAAGCCGGTCGTCGACCGTGTGTTCCCGCTCGCGGAGGCGGCGGCCGCGCACGAGCACCTCGAGGGAGGCCGCCAGTTCGGCAAGGTCGTCCTCGCGATCGGCGAGTAGACGTTCTCGACGGCGTCGTCGACCGCCATCCGCGCACGCGAGTTGCCCCCGGGGACCCCCTTGGATACCCCCTGGCGATCAGCCTAGCGCGAAAAAACGTACGCGTGGCGCGCGCAACGTCAGAAGAGTGAAACACGTGCGGTCGGCGATCCCTGCGCGAAGTTTCGGGGTGAGGCTAAGGCCCGGGCCTAGCCGAATCCCAGAATGAACTTCGCGTCCTCGGACATCTTCTCCGGTGTCCAGGGCGGGTCCCAGGTCAGCTCGGCTTCGACGTCCTCGACACCGGGCATCCCGGCGACCGTGTCTCTGATCTGCTCTTCGATCATCGGGCCGACGGGGCACCCCATCGAGGTGAGCGTGAAGTCGACGTGGACCTTTGGTCCCTCGACTTCGACGTCGTAGAGGAGCCCAAGCTCGACGATATCCATCCCAAGCTCCGGGTCCTCGACGGTCCGAAGGGCGTCGACAACTTCCTCGCGCGTCGGCACGAGGCGAGTTTACCCGCCGCTCTCTGGTTCAGGCCGCGACGCCGTCATCGGCGCCCGGGATCTGCGCTCGAAGCTTGTCGAGCGCGGTGCGGATCAGCCGGGAAACGTGCATCTGGGAGATCCCGAGCTCGAGCGCGATCTGCGACTGCGTGAGCCCCGCGTGGAAGCGAAGATCGAGAATCTTGCGTTCCCGCTCGTCGAGGACGGTGAGCGCGGGCGTGAGGAGAACGCGGTCCTCGCCCGCCTCGAACCCGGGGTCGATCTCGCCGATCGACTCGAGCCGGTCCGGGACGTCGCCGTCGTCACCGAGGCTCGGAGCCGACAGCGAGACGGTCAGGTAAGCGTCGTTCGACTCGAGTGCCTCGAGCACCTCTTCCTCCGTGACCCCGGCGGCGTCGGCCAGCTCCCGGATCGTCGGCGACCGGTGAAGATCGCCGCTCATCACCTCGATCAGCTGTGAGAGACGGAGGTTCAACTCCTGGAGGCCCCGTGGAAGGCGTATCGACCAGCCCTTGTCGCGGAAGTGCCTCCTGATCTCGCCCGTGATCGTGGGCGTCGCATACGTCGTGAGCTCAACGCCGCGCTCGAGGTCGAACCGGTCGATCGCCTTGATCAGGCCGATGCAGCCCACCTGGATGAGATCTTCGAGCTGGTCCCCGCCGCGGGCGTACCTGGCCGCGAGCGCGCGGACGAGCGGAAGATATTGCTCGATCAGACGCTCGCGTGCCTCGAGGTCACCCCGTTCGTGGTAGGCGCGGAGTAGGTCGCGGCCGCGCTGCGCCCGCTGGCTTCGCACGCTCGCAAGGTCGCCCAATCCATCCTCGACCCCGTGGCCGTGATCCGTCAGAACGTCCATCAGACGGCTTCCAGTCGGGATGTCCCCTGACCGCTCGGCGCGATCGCATCCGGAATCGACTCCGAGATGCGAAAGAGCCGCGAGAGGCCTGTGATCTCCAGGACCCTGAGGATGTTCCGGTCACGGCAGATAACCGTCATCGAGCCGCCGCGCATGCGCACCCGCTTCGCGAGGTCGACCAGGACGCCGAGCGCCGTCGAGTCCACGAACGTGACGTCGAGCAGGTCGATGACCACGCGGTCGACTCCGCCGGCCACGAGGTCGAAGACCTTGCGCCGAAGGTCGGGCGCGACATAGAGGTCGAGCTCCCCTGAAGGCGCGAGTAGGTGGAGGTCGTCGCTGAGCGGAAAGGAACGGATGCCCGCGTCCCGCTCGGCGCCGACCTCGTTGACCCCGCTGAGTCCCACGCCGCGGAACGTAGCCGGGCCCGCGCGCGGTTTCCGCTCGGGTTTGCCGAGCAATGGGCGAGGATTTCCTCACAGAGAACGATCGCGCTCAGGGGTTTCACGACGGAACGGGGCTATCATTCGAATGGGCGCGAGACCACCGGACGCCGACGAGGAGAGGGAATGCCGCTGCCCGACGACTCTGTGCTCGAGGTCGCCGACGACACGCGCCGCGAGCTCGAGCGCCTGCGCGAGGCGCTCGAGCTCGAGCAGACTCGCTATCGAGCGCTCGAGGAGCGCATCGCAGAGCGCGCTGCCGAGCTTCGCACGGCAAACGAGGCGAAGGACGACCTCCTCACGCGCGAGCAGCATGCCCGGAGCGACGCGCTCGGTCTCCTCGCCCAACTCGTCGACGAACGCGCGCGGCTGCACGCGGTCGTGCAACAAATGCCCACCGGGGTCGTGATTGCCGAGGCGCCGTCGGGCAAGATCGTGATCGCGAACGCACTTGCGGCGGAGATCGTCGGGGAGCGGCCGGGTGCGGGCGGCGGTGGCGGAGACCGCGTGTCGGCGGGGCTCCGCCCTGACGGAAGCCAGTATGCGCCGGACGAATGGCCGCTCGCGCGATCGATCCACTCGGGCGAGACGATCACGGGCGAGGAGATCGCAGTCGTGCGCTCGGACGGGACGCTCGCCACGATCTCGGTAAACGCGACCCCCATTCGCGCGCGCGACGGGCTCGTTATCGCCGCCGTCTCGACCTTCCACGACGTCACGAAGCGGAAGCAGGCCGAAGAGCGGGACCGTTTTCTTGCGGAAGCGGGCGAGATCCTCTCCTCCTCGCTCGACGCGGACGAGATCCTCATGACGCTGACGGAGCTCGCCGTGCCGCGTCTCGCGGATCTCTGCACGATCGCCGTCCGCGACGCCGATGGGGCGATCGTCGACTATGCGGCCGTCTCGGTCGAGAGTGCCTTGACTGCAAATGAGCGCGCGCACCCCGTCCTGCGCGAAGCGGACCGGACTCCGCTGCCCTTCCGGACCGCAGAGAGCGAGGTCCACCCCGACGTGAGCGATGCGCTCCTACGCTCAGTCGCGCGCGACTCCGCCCAGCTCAGTGAGCTACGCCGCCTTGCTCCCAAGTCCTACATGTGCGTCCCGCTCGTCGCGCGCGGAAGTGTGCTCGCAGCGATGTCGTTTTTCACGGCTGAGTCGGGCCGCCGGTACACGCGGGAGGACGTCTCCTTCGCCGAGGATCTCGCTCGCCGCGCGGCGCTCGCCGTGGAGAACGCGCGACTCTACGCGAAGCTCGAATCGGAGCGCGACCGCCTGCGCCGGCTCCTCGAGCGGCTTCATCAGGGCGTTGTCACCGTCGGCCGTGATCTGCGGATCCAGTTCGCTAACGCCGAGGCGCGGCACACACTCGGAGTCGAGAGCCTGGCGGAGGGCCACGCGCTGCCCGAACCCTGGCCCGGCTTCCCGCTCCACACCTTCGCGGCTGGCTTGTTCGATTCGGCGGAGGCCGTCGAGCGCCGTGTGACCGCGGGCGAGAAGACGTACGTGGTCCTCGGAGTCCCCGGCGGCGATTCGGACAGTGCCGTGCTCGTCTTCGAGGACGTTTCCGCCCGCGAAGCGCTCGAACGCGTGGAGCGCGAGTTCGTGACGAACGCGGCCCACGAGCTGCGAACACCCCTGGCGGCGATGACGACGTCGATCGAGGTTCTCCAGGCGGGCGCCAAGAAGAAGGCGAAGGAGCGCGACCTCTTTCTCGGTCACATCGAGCGCGAGTGCGCGCGCCTGCGCCGACTCGCCCACGCCCTGCTCGTGCTGGCGCGCGCCCAGACCGGTCAACAGCCGCCGCAGCGCGGCACCGTTGAGCTCCGATCTGTTCTCGAGGAGGTCCGAAACGGCCTCGTGGACGCCGGCGCAACCGACGTCCAGGTGGACTGCCCGGCCGCGCTCACCGTCGTCACGGACCGCGACCTGCTCGAGCAGACGCTGTGGAATCTGGGTGCCAACGCGGCGAAGTATGCGAACGGAGGCCGGGTCGTCCTGACAGCGCGTGCGCGGGAGGGCAGCGTGGAGCTCGAGGTGCGCGACGACGGTCCTGGGATACCGCTCACCGAGCGGAGGCGGGTCTTCGAGCGCTTCTACCGCGCTGGAGCGCGCAACTCCGAGGGATTCGGCCTCGGCCTCGCGATCGTCGAGCAGGCCGTCCGCGCACTCGGGGGCACCGTCGACATGGGGACGCCGCCCGGCGGCGGCACGTCGGCCCTGGTCACGCTCCCTACGGGCACGGAGTCGCGGTGAGCCCCCGGGTCCTCGTCGTCGACGACGAGCCCGCGATCGTCGACGGGGTCGGCTACGCGCTCCGAAACGAGGGTTTCGACGTGGACACGGCGGCAAACGGCGAAGAGGCTCTCGCGGCCGCCCGAAGTGACGGCTACGACCTCGTGATCCTGGATCTCATGCTGCCCCGACTCTCGGGGCTCGAGGTCGCGCGCACGATCCGCGGCGAGAGCGCCGTCCCCATCATCATGCTGACGGCCAAGGACGCGGAGGTCGACCGTGTGCTCGGCCTCGAGCTCGCGGCGGACGACTACGTGACCAAGCCGTTTTCGATGGCCGAGCTCCTGAGCCGGGTGCGCGCGCTTCTGCGCCGACGCGAGCTCGACCGCTCCGACGCGGGACAGCCTGTGCGCCAGCTGGGCGGGCTCCGCCTCGACCTCGCGCGCCACCAGGTCATGGTGGGCGACAGGACGGTGCAGCTGACTCCGCTCGAGTTCAAGCTGCTCGCCTTCCTCGCGCAAGAGCCCGAGCGCGTGTTCTCGCGCAAGGAGATCATGCAAGAGCTCTGGGAGAGCCCCTACGTGGGCGACCAGCGCGCCTGCGACTTCCACATCTCGAACGTCCGGCGCAAGATCGAGGAAGACCCGTCGCGGCCCGAGCGGCTCCTCACCGTCCGGGGCGTGGGCTACACCCTCGTCGGCGCCTAGGAACGTCCGCACTACGAGCGGGGATCGCTCACCCGCGCGATCGGCTGCTCTTCGGCCAGCTTCTCGACGAGAAAGAACCGATCGGTCCGCTCGAGGATGCGCTCGACTTCAGGCAGCTCGTGTCCTGGAATGACGGCGAAGTGAACGGGACTCGAACGCGTGCGCTCGTACTCCTCGAGCGTGAGCGACATCGCCTGAGTGCAGTCGGCGTGCCCACACTCGCAGAGAAAGTCCCAGAGCGCGTCCGTGCCCGTCGCGACGGCTTGGCGCTCGTCGATCTCGCGGACACGCTCGTTGACGTCGCGGAAGAGCGCTTCGTTCTTCGCGAGGCGGTCCTTCGTCCCCTGATCCATCGGGCGATCTTAACGATCAGCCCGCGGATCTCGTTGCAGCGCGATCTCTCGGGCCCTCCCGACCTTCGTCGCAACCACGTATCCCCCACGCTCCTCCTCGGCGCGGTCACCCTCCGTCTCGTGCCCGGTCGCGAGCAGAAAGCAGGCCGGGTTCGACCTCACGCGCTCGTATTCGTCCCGCGGAACTTCGACGGATTCCAGACAGAACCGGTCGCCGCACTCACAGAGGAGCTCGAGCTGCTCGGTGCCGTCCGGACCTGCCCTGCCGATCGCTTCGTTCGCCGCTCGAAAGATGGTCTGGTTCACCGCCATCCGCTCCTCACGAGGCTCCATCCCCCGCTCCTCCCCGGCGCGGTGCAGGCGAAAACGTCGCGCGGACTAGCTCAGTAACCGCACTTCCTCGCGCCGCTCACGCGCGAAGAAGTGGATGCCGTCGACGAATCGCACCCAGTTGTGGCGCGTGCACATGACGAGGGAGTGCGTCCGGGCGCTGTCGGCGAGGTAGCGAACTCCACGCAGCAGATCGCTGTTCGACACGCCCGTCGCCGCCACGATGACCTCCCCGGGAGCGAGATCGTCGAGCGTGAAGACGCGGGCGACGTCATCGATTCCGTACTCGGCAGCCTGGGCGATCTCGGTCCGTGTGATCGGCCAGAGTTGCGCCTGGAGCTCGCCGCCGAGGCAGCGAAGCGCCGCCGCCGCGATCACCGCCTGGCGGGCGCCGCCGATCCCGATCGCGAGGTGGTCGTTCGTCCCGCGGATCGCCACGCTGATCGAGGCCGTCACGTCGCCGTCGGGAACGAGCTTGATCCGGGCGCCGGCCGCTCTGATGTCGTCGATCAGCTCCTCGTGCCGCGGCCGGTCGAGGACGATCGTGGTGATGTCCTGCGGGTTCCGCCCGAACGCCTCGGCGATGGCGGCGACGTTGTCTCCGACGGGCCTGCCGAGGTCGATCCACCCGCGCGCGGTCGGCCCCACGGCGAGCTTGCGCATGTACATGTTCGGAAAGCGCGGCAGGGTGTCCGGGTCGCCGACTGCGATCATCGCCATCGCCCCGAAGTCGCCCCGCGCGAGGATGCTCGCGCCTTCGATCGGGTCGACGGCGAGGTCGACGCGATCGCCCCCCTTTCCGACAGTCGTGCCGATCGCAAGCGGATCGCCCTCGTCCTCATTCCCCACGACGATCTGGCCCTCGATTGGGAGGCGGTCAAGGCCCGCGCGCATCGCTTCCGACGCAGCCTCCTGCGCTCCTTTTTCGTCGCCTCGACCGAGCCAGCGGCCGACCGCGACGGCCGCCCGCTCGGTGACGGCCGCGTACATCTCGCACTGGCAGAGCCGGTCGTCGGAGTCCTTCACGAGGTCGAACGCTCGCGTTCGAACGCGTCGAGTGCAAGGCGGATCACGGCATCGACCGCGTGTTCGCGGTCCGCGTTCTCGACGACCGGGACGTCGGCGTCCCGTGCGCGCTCGACCAGATAGTTCTGGATGCGCCGAATCTCCGGAAGAGCGTTCAGGTACTTGTCGACCGGGCGGAGGCCCTCCGAGTCCGCGTCGCGCACGTAGAAGTGGCTCGCGTGCGCGTCCTCGTCGGAGATCGTGATCAAGCATTGCGAGACGATGGCGCCTTCGAGCCTCGTCGGGAGAAGGCCCGGGACGATGTGAACGCCCTCGAGCGCCATCGAGTGGCTCTCGGTGAGGGCACGTTCGAGCACGGCATCGACGCCGACGAGCACGTTTCGCGTCTGGTCGAGGAAGCCGCGCACCCCCGCGTCCCTGCCGTCTTCGCTGAACGGAGGAGCCTGCCCCGCTTCGAAGCTCGAGTAGTGGATGGTGGGCATGAACGCTTCGGAGAAGAACGCCCGCATCGTCTGGCGCACGAAGTCCGTCGAGGTCACGCGGGTGATGCCGAGGCGATGCGCCACCTCGGTCGTGATCGTGGACTTGCCCGTCCCGGTCGCGCCGCCGATCAGGATGATCAGGGGGGCGTCGACCTCCTGGAGCGCCTGGAAGCGCCGCAGGCGGCGAACGGCCTGCTCGTCCTCGTGCTCGGCCAGGACCTCCGCAGCGACGTCGTACACGTGGTCCTGCCTCGCAGGGGCCTCCTCGTGCTCGCGGACGAGCGCGCTTTCGATCAGGCGCGCGAGCTCGTAGGACCGGTCCGGCGAGAGCCCCGTTCCCATGAGCGCCTTCGCCATCAGGCCCTTCGAGTACGGAAGCCGCGCCTCGGGCGACACGACGGGCGATTCGGGAGGCCGGCGGTCGCTCACCGCGCTGCCGGCACCTCCTTCGTCGTCGCGGCGTCGGCGAGGGTCCGGAGCTCCTCGTCGAGGTCGGGCTCGCCTTCGACCGAGAGGACCTCGTTGTCGGCGAAGACGACGTCGATTCCCCGTTCCGACGCGGCCTCGGCCACGACGTCGATGGCCGCGGCCTTGATCTCGACCAGGTAGACCTCGGCGTCCCGTGCGCCCTCGGATTCGAGGTCTTCACGCAGCTTCTGCCGGTTCGAGAGGTTGCCCGAGACGAGCACGACGTTAGCGCCGTGCACCTCCTCAAGGTGGCGGCAAAGGCGGTGGTGTACCTGGTCGGGCGAGGTCGAGAAGAGCGCGACCCGCCGTCCGTCGACAGGCTCGGCAGGCCGCTGGCGAAAGAGCGTGGCGACGACGCGGAGATCCGGCTTGACCTCTGCGATCGCCTCCCGCATCCGGTCGACGTCCTCCGCGGTCGCGAGCGGCTCCTCGCAGCTCGTGACGACCACGAGGTCGGAAAGGAGAAGGCGGTACGCCCCGAGATAGCCGGTGACGAGGTCGAGGTCGGCGGCCGCCCGCGCCACGAGGACCCGCGCGCCCACCTCGACCGGCGGAAGCGCCGCCCCGCTTCCCTCGAAGATGACGACGTCAGGATCGCGCTCGGCGGCGATGCGGGCGGCCTCCTCGACGTTCGACGTGAACGGCGCGCCTGCGAGACCCCCTCCGCACCGCCGAGCGCCCACCGTCACCACGCGCGCGAGGGCCGCGTCCTCCAGGTAGTCGGAAGCGGCGTGCGAGCCGGCCCGCGACCGCTCGAGGAGGTCCGAGACGCCCGGTGGGACCTCGACGACGACCGGCTCCGGCGGGCCGCCCCTCCCCATCGCGACGATGACGACCTCACGCGTTTCGGCCAGGACGCGGGCCAGGTGCCCTGCCACGGCCGTCTTGCCCACCCGCTTGCCGCTTCCGATCACCGCGATCGCCGGGGTGTCGAAGGGCGCGAACGCGACCGGGTCGAACCGGAAGTCGGCGCCTACATACGGAAGCCCGGCGGCGAGCGTGCGGCTGGCGAGGCGGAAGCGGTCGCGCGGCGTGACCACCGGCTCGTCCGAGAGGTCGATGACGACCTCGGCGCGAGCTTCGTCGAGCGCCGCCTCGAGGCTCTCGAAGACCGGGACGCCGTAGTCCTCGTCGCCCTTCAGCTTCTCGGTGCCTCCGAGCGCGACGGCGGCGACGACCTGGTACGGCAGCTCGGTAAACGCCGCGCACACGACCTCCGGATAGTGCTCTCCATCGATGAGCGCAACGGCGCGCGGATATTCGCTCATCGGCGGCTGGTCACCTCGTCCTCGATCCGGCGCGTGTACTTCTCGAACTCGAGCGTGTCGGTCGAGAACTGGATGATCTTCTCCTGCCCGTGGAACGGGTACTTGCGCCAGACGTCGACGTGGCGGCCTTCGAGCTCGACGAGGTTGTAACAGGGTCGCGTCTTGCCGCGTAGACGGAGCGACGACACGGTGCCCGTGTTCACGACGAACGTGTTCTCGAGGCGCCACGCGTACGGGACGTGCTTGTGGCCCGAGAGGACGAGATTGACGCCGGCATGCTGGAGCGTCTCGAGCGCGTCGCCCGCGTCGTAGACGACGTTCCGCTCGCGCCCGGTGCCCGGCACCGGCAGGAGATGGTGATGAAGGACGAAGATGCGGAACTCTGCCGGGGTCGCGAACTGCTCCTCGATCCATCCGTAGCGGCCGCGTCCGATCGCCCCGTGGTCAAGATCGGGCTCCGTGGAGTCGACCGCGACGATCGAGATCCCGTTCAGATGGATGACCGAGTTGCGGTCGCCAAATCGCTCCTCAAAATGGATGTATCCGACGTTGCGCGAGTCGTGATTCCCCGGAACGACCACGAGCGTCTTGCACTCGAGTCGCTCGAGGTATTGAGCTGCATCGGCGTACTCCTGCCGAAAGCCGTTCGTGGTGAGATCGCCGGAACAGACGATGGCGTCCGGCTCGAGCTCGTTGATCTCCGTGATGGCGCGCTCCATGAGGTTTTCCACGAAGTGCGGCGAACCGCAGTGCAGGTCGGAGATGTGGGCGATCCGGAACACGCCGTCCACCTTAGCTCGCGGCCGCTTTCCGGCCCAATTCGTAGCGCGGGACCGTCCGTCGTTGGTGCTACCGTGGACTCCAGTGCCGGAAGAAATCCTCGATTTCCAGGCATATTGCGGAGCCGCGCCTCCGCGTTTCGTGAACCAGTCCGAGCTCGAGGTCGCAAAGCTGCTCGACTTCTACGGGATTCCGTGGGAGTACGAGCCGCGCTCGTTCGTCCTGGAAACCGACGAGAAGGGCCGAGTCCGCGAGGCGACGACTCCCGACTTCTATCTACCCGAGCAGGATCTCTACCTGGAGCTCACGACGATGAAGCAGTCGCTCGTCACCCGCAAGAACCGCAAGCTCCGAAAGCTCAAGGAGCGCTATCCGGACGTGAAGGTGAAGCTCTTCTACAAGCGGGACTTCGAGCGGCTCATAGAGAAGTACGGACTCGATTTCGCCGCGTAGCAACCCACTCGCCGCCCGCGAGCCCGACGGGATCGGGGATGTCTACCTCACCCGAGACGATCTCGCCGCTCGTGTCCACGAGCTAGGCGCCGAGATCTCGGGCGACTATGCCGACGGCGACCTCGTCCTCGTCGCGATGCTTCGCGGCGCAGTCGTGTTCGCAACCGACCTCGCGCGAGCGATCACGATTCCGCACGCGATGGATTTCGTCGCCCTCGCCGGGTACGGCGGGCGGCCGGCCGGAGGGCCCGTCGCACGCCTCATGAAGGACCTGGACGAGCCGATCGAAAGTCGTGACGTCCTCCTCGTCGACAACGTCGTCGACACGGGGCTCACGCTCAACTACCTGCTGAAGACGTTCACGCTCCGGAACCCTGCCTCGCTCGCCGTCTGCACTTTGCTCGACCGTCCGTACCGCCGCCTTTGCGACGACCTGCCCATCCGCTACGTCGGCTTCACCGTGCCGGACGAGTTCTTCGTCGGCTACGGGTTCGAGCTCGACGGGCGGCATCGCTGCCTCCCCGACCTCCGCGTCGCGCGGACGCGCCGCTAGAGCCGCGGGGGTCAAGACCCGCCCATAGAG
>JACCYG010000182.1 GCA_013696595.1 Actinomycetota bacterium
GGTGCCTACGGGGGGTCCCCCGGGGGAACTCTTACTCGCGCGAGAGCGGCCGGGCGCCGGTCGTTCGGGAGACGAAGGCCCGTGCTACCATCGCGCTGCTCGCCCGGCCCGCGCCTGACCGCTTTTCGCAGGAACCGGGAGCTCTTCCCAGATGCCGAACATCGAACAGCAAAAGCACCGCGTTCGATCTGCCGCCCGCGAGCGACTCGAGAACCTGCGCTTCCGCTCGACTGCGAAGACGCTCTACAAGCGCCTCGAGGATGCGGTCGCCGCAGGCGACTCCACCCGCGCCGACGAGGAGCACCACGCACTCGTCCGCTGGCTCGACCGAGCCTCCGCACGAGGGGCGATCCACCCGAACAAGGCGGCCCGCAAGAAGTCGCAGGCGGCTCGCCTCGTCGCGAAGCGCTAGCCGGCTCTTAGAGCCCCTTTCGAAATAAGGCACTGAGCCGCCGGGCCCGCGCTGAGCGGCGCCTGATGCGTCCTCGGTCGCGCCCGTATACGCGTCCGCGTTCGGTTACCACCGCGACATTTCTTCTGCCCTACGCCATCACGACCCCGGCGACGAGTCGTCATTCCGAAATGAGCTCTAAACCTCGGCCGGTTGGCGCGCCTGCGTCACGTCGACGAGCGCGCGCTCGAGCTCGAGCTCGGCCGCGAGCCGGCTCGCGCCCTTGAGCGCCGCGTCCAACCCGGCCAGCCGGACTATGCCGTCGTCCAGCTCCTCACGCGTGTAGTTCTTCGCGTGTCCGAGCGCCTTACGCGCCGGGTACTCCTTCATCCGGAGGCGTTTCGCGACCGCCGCCGACCCGAGGCCTTCCGCTGCGAGCGTTTGGGCAACCCGTACCCGCCCGACGTGGGAGCCCAGAGCCGACGCGATCGCGAACGGCTCCTTGGTTCGCCGTTCGAGTAAAGACTCGCACGCGGCGAGCACGCCGACGACGTCGCGGTTTCCCCACGCGTCCGTCAGCGCCCAGACGAACGTCTCACTCGTGGGGGCGGCAAGCCGCTCCACCTCGCGGCGACCGATTGGTTCGTCTCCCGCCCACACGACCATCTTCTCGATCTCGGTCGCGAGGGCGGTGACGTCGTCGCCCACGATCTCGACGAGCGCTTTGGCGGCGTCGGCGTCGGGAGAAACTCCGAGGCGTTCGAACTCGGACCGCACCCAGCCCGAGGGATCCCGCGGCTTCGGGACTTCGTAGGCCAAAACCTGGCCCGCTTTCTCGCACGCCTCGACGAGGGCGCGCGCTTTCACCGTCGCATCCGCGAGGAGCGCCAGCACGGTCCCGGCGACGGCATCGTCGAGATAGGCGACCACGGCGCTCACGTCGTCGGCGCGCCACCGGTCGACGCCTTCGACGATGACGAGGTGGCCACCGTCGGCCCCAAACAACCCGAGCGAATTGCACGCGGCGACTGCATCCTCCCCGTTCGCCGTATCGGCCGACAACAGCTCGACGGACTCGACTGGAAATCGCGCCCGAAGGCGCGTGAGCGCACGCCGCAACTTGGGTCGGTCGGTACCGCTCAGGAGGTAGACGGCCTCGAGCTCGCCGGTTGCCACGGCCAGCAGGATAGTCAGCGCTCTGTGGAGACCGTGACGCGTTCGCCGTCCGACTCGAGGACGACACGACCATCCTCATCCGTGCGATAGAGCTCGAGTCCACGCACATGTTCGAGGGCGGCGAGCGTCGACGGCGCAGGATGGCCGTAGTCGTTGTGAGCACCGACCGACATCACGGCCACGATCGGGTCGACGAGATCGAGGAGCTGCGACAGTCCCTCATCGGCCGAGCCGTGGTGGGCGATCTTCAGGATCTCGACCGGAGGCGGCCGCAGCCGAAGCGTCACGTTCGACTCGGCGTCGGCGGTGAGGAGCGCGTCGACGGAGCCGTAGGAGGCGAGCAACACGATCGCGTGGTCGTTCGGATCGGCGCCCGGAGCGCCCGGGCCCTCCGGCCACAGGGCACGCAGACGCAGTTTGCCGAGGCGGTACGCCGTTCCGGCTCTCACCGTCTGGACCGGCACGTGCTGTTCTCGAGCCTCGGCGAGCGCCAACCGTTCGTCCTGGCTTTCGGACGGAATGCTCGGGTCGAGAACGAGGTCGACGCGCGTCGTCTCGAGGACTTCGGCCGCCCCGCCGACGTGATCGCGCTGCGGGTGCGTCAGCACGAGCGCGGCCAGACGGTAGACCCCGAGACGGTCGAGCTGCTCTGCCGCCTCGCCCTCCGGCGGCCCCTGATCGACGAGGATCGCCCCTTCGCGCACCTCGATGAGGACCGCATCGCCCTGCCCTACGTCGAGAAACGTGATCCGCAATCCGGCCGGGGGAGCCGCCGGCGCGTCCGCGCCCGGCCCCCAGGCGTTCCACCCGAAGACGGTCGCGGCCGCCATTGCGGCCACTGCGACCAGCCGGGGGCCGCGCGGCGCACGGAGCCGCACCGCGATCGCGACCACGAGGCCGCCGAACCCGAGCGCTGCTATCGCCTCAGGCGAGTCGAGCTGGGCGTGCGGGAGGCCGCCGACGAGTCGCGCGCACCACGCGAGGTAAGCGGCGAGCCACCCGTTCACCCACCCGATCGCGAGCGCGGCGGACGGCAGGAAAGGATCGAGCGCTGCGGCGGCCAGGGCCAGCCCGAGGAGCGGGGCAACGACGGGGGCGGCAAGCGCGTTCGCGAGAACCGAGAAGAGCGGGATCGCGCCGAAATGGAGCCATACGATCGGCGCCGTCGCGGCGCCGCAGACCAGGGAGACGGCCAGAACGGCCGCGAGCCGCGCCGGAACCGGATACCCCTCGATCCGGCGCTCGAGCCGCCCGACCGCGAGAAAAATCGCGGCAACGGCGGCGAACGAGAGCTGAAACCCAGGCTCGAGGAGGGTGTACGGGTTCACCGCCAGCAGAACGGCAGCACCCAGGAGCAGGAAGTACCAGCGGTCGACCGCGCGCGCCGCAAGCCACGCGAGCGAGGCGAGCGCGCCGGCGATACCCGCGCGGATCACGGACGGTTGCCAACCCACGGCCAGGACGTAGGCGCCGATTGCGCTGAGCGCGAGGAGGTGTCCCGACCACCGCGGCAGACCGATGACCCACGCCAGGAGCAGCGTCCCGAAAACGACGTAAGCGACGTTCTGCCCCGAGACCGCGAGCAAGTGGTAAAGACCGGAAGCTCGGAAGTCGTCACGGAGGTCGGGGTGAAGGCCCTCGTCCTCGCCGAGCACGACGCCGGCGATGAGCGCGCGCCGTTCGCCTGTCACGCCAGGGGCCATCGACTCGTCGAGCGCTCGCCTGAGTGCGTCTGCGAGCCCCGCGAGGCCCTCGCGGCGCCCAACGACGCGGAACCCGGACGCACGCAGGACGACGTCGATGCCCTGACGCTTGAGGTACTCCGCCTCGTCGAATGAGCTTCCGGCGTCGGCGGGGCGCGGGCGCGCCACGGTCGCGACCACCTCCACGATCGCGCCCTGAGGCGGAGCGCGCTCCGGAGGGAGATCGAGACGTGCGCGCTCGTCGATCGAGACACCGCCGAAATGCCGCACACGCACGGGAATCCGAACGGCAAACTTGCTTCCCCGCGGCGGCCCGGTCACCTCAGCCCGGACGAGCCCGGCCTCGCCGACCTTCTCGGCGAGCACGCCCGCATCGAGGGCCTCGAGCCGAGCGCTTCCCCACCACCAGCCCCCGGCGACGAGCGCGGCAACCAGAACGAACACACGGTGACGGCCGAGAAACGGAGCGGCGCCGGCGCCTAATGCAGCCACGGCCGCGAGCACGGGCGACTCGAGGCGAACGGCGAGCGCGGCGGACAAACCGGCGCACAGAGCGCCGACGAGTAAGTGGGGGCCCGGGATCCGCGTTGGCAAACCTCACAGCGCGACGAGCGGTCGCAGTTGCTCGAGCCGCGCGGGCCCGATGCCCGGAACGGCGTCGAGCTCTTCGATCGACGAGAACGCGCCCTTGGCGGTGCGGTAATCGAGGATCTGCTGCGCCGTCACCGGGCCCACGCCGGGGAGCGTGTCGAGCTCCTCGAGAGTCGCCGAGTTCAGGTGGACGGGCCCGCCGGCCGGGGCGGTTCCCGAAGCGCTTCCTTCGCCCGGGGCGGCGCCCGCGGTAGCTGCGGTTCGCGTGCGCAGCGGCACGACGACCTGTTGACCGTCGGCGACCGGCGCCGCGAGATTGACGAGCTCGAGGGCCGCTCTCGGCGT
>JACCYG010000183.1 GCA_013696595.1 Actinomycetota bacterium
TGACGCTGCGCGAGGCTGAGAGCGAACGCGAAGAGCGCGGCGAAGAGAGCCGCCAGGCTGATCGTCCCCGCGGCAGCGAAGAATCCGGTCAGGACCGGGAACGATCCCCAGGAAAGCGCGAACCAGAAGTCGGTGTGGAAGCGAGTTGCAAAGAGTTCGAGGCTGTAGGCGACCGCGGCGAACTAGCCTGCCGCGACGAACGCGCCGATCCAAGGTCGACAACCGCGGCACCGACCGCGCCGATCCCGGCTGCGAACACGAGCGAGCCCGCGCCCAGGCCGGCAAGCACGGCGTCGGGTATATGCGTCTTCAGGGGCCGCCCGTGAAGCTCATCGAGCGCATGTGCCAGGCGGAATAGGGCGGTTGTAGAAGTGTGAGGTAGTCGCGCCACCCGCCGGAGCGCAGGGCGTAGAAGGCCGGGCGCGAGAGATCAGTCGCCACGCTCGCCCCAGACTACGATTGCCCGCCGAAACTAAGCGAGCGCGCCTCGAGGTTCTCGACTCCTGCCGCGCGCCAGAGCGCGAGGAGCTCCTCGCGCGGATACCGCCGCCAGAACGCCTGGATGCTCGGGCCGAGGAAGCGACCGACGTCCCGCCAGCCAGGCGAGATGGCTCGCCCGAGGAGCGGCAGGCCTCCTCGCACGTACGCGCTCCACAGCGCGTTCACGGCGCGGCGGTCGGGGACGGAGAACTCGAGGGAGGGCAATCCGACCTCCCGGCCGAACGACCCGAGCGAGCTCACGAAGCGTCGCCGCCGGATCGACGACGTACCGAAGCAGGTACGTGAACGTGACCGCGTCGAAGCTTCCGTCTTCGAATGGGAGCTCTTCGGCACGCGCCTCTCGGAGATCGACGCGCCCGCTTTCGCGCTTCCGCGAGCATTGCGGAACTCTGGTCGACTCCGACGACCGAGCAGCCGAAGCGGCGCACGAGCTCGAGCCCGACGGCGGCCGTTCCGCACGCGACGTCGAGGACTCTGTCGCCGGGCGCGGCCGTGATGCGTGAGACGAGGAACGAGCGCCAGCGGGCGTCCTGGCCGAAGGACAGGAGGCGAGCGTACCGGTCGTACGTCTCAGCGACTGGCGCGAACAGTTGGAGCGCAGCTCGATTTCGCAGGATGGGCGCTGTTATTTGCCGGTGAAGGTTCGCTACCTGCCGAAAAGCCTAATGACTAGCTTCGCTGCACAGTCCTTTCGTCCAGAACATCGGCGCAAAGCAGCGCCTGGGGCGGGTGTCGGCTACGGCGCTACACGCGCTCATGACCCGTGAATGAAGTGGTCCCCGGTTCCAGTCCGACGTCGGTTCTCGCTCTTCGCAGCAGGCCGCGCCCGAGCGCCTCGCGTTGTCTCAGACGGGGATCGCGCGCCAGTCGTGTTCCGGGGACGCGTGAACCAGTGGACTTCTGGAGACGCCCGCGGACTTGCATGGATTGAGCGCTGCGGTTTGAAAGATCGCACGCACCCAGCATCCAAGCGGCTTTTTGCGTCCAGTTCGCCAGTGAATTCGCCAGCGCCGAATGACTCGTTTAGGGAACGACTACAGGGCCCAAGCGTCTTAAAAGTCTGGAGACGTGCGTACTGCGATTGGCTCCGAACGGTGACCTTCGAGCAAGCCAAGTCCCAGGACATGGTGTAACTCGTCGGCTGCTCAGGCCGTGGTGAGCGCGGGCTCCTCCTTTTCGTCGAGGTCCGAGTGAGCTTACGCCGAGTTGGCGACGCGCTCGCCGGAGCCAGCCCACACCGAGGAACAAGAGCGGCTCTGGTCTACAGCGCCCCGCGGCGGCCTCGGCGGATGCCGCGCCCGGGATGTGAGAATCGCGGCATGCTCGTCGCGACGCACCGCACGCCCGATCTCGTCCTCTCAGAGCACGAGTTCGAGTTGCCCGTCGACCACGAGCGGCCCGCCGGCCCGAAGCTGACCGTGTTCGCGCGCGAGGTCATCGCGCGCGACCGCGATCGCGCAGAGCTGCCGTGGCTCGTCTTCCTCCAGGGCGGGCCCGGCCACGAGGCCCCGCGGCCGACGAAACCGAGCGACCCATCGTGGCTCGAGCGGGCGCTCGAGGATTTCCGGGTCCTGCTGCTCGACCAACGCGGTACCGGACGTTCGACCCCGGCGGGCGCGCTCAGCTCGATGCAGCCGGAGGCGCAGGCGGAGTATCTGACGCATTTTCGCGCCGACGCGATCGTGCGCGACGCGGAGCTCATCCGGCGCGAGCTCGAGGTCGAGCGTTGGACGGTCCTTGGGCAGAGCTTCGGCGGGTTCTGCGTCGTCAGCTACCTCTCGCTCGCGCCGGACGGGCTCGCCGCCGCCCTGCTCACGGGCGGCCTCCCGCCGCTCGAGCGCCACCCGGACGAGGTCTACCGCGCGACGTATGGACGTGTGCTCAAGAAGAACCGTGCGTACTACGCCCGCTACCCCGAGGACAAGGCCCGCGTCCGCGACATCCTCGACCGCCTCGAAGCCGAGGAGGTCCGGCTGCCGTCGGGCGATCGCTTGACTCAGCGACGCTTCCGCCAGCTCGGGAACGTTCTCGGTCAAGGCGTCGGCTTCGAGAAGCTCCATTACCTCGCGGAGCTGCCGTTCGGCTCGCCCGCGTTTCTCCAAGACATCGATGCAGCGTTCCCGTTCGCGCGCCACCCGCTCTACGCCGTGATCCACGAGGCGTGTTACGCGCCCGGGTGCGCGACGCGCTGGTCGGCCGAACGCGTCTTTCCGGAGGAATTCCGGGACGACCCCACCCTCTTCACGGGCGAGCACGTCTATCCGTGGATGCTCGAGGAGTACGGTGCGCTCCACCCGCTGGCTGAGGCCGCTCGGATCCTCGCCGACCACGACTGGCCGCCGCTCTACGACCCCGAGTGCCTCCGCGCGAACGACGTTCCCGCCGCGGCGGCGATCTATACCGAGGACATGTACGTCGAGCGCGCTTTCTCGGAGGAGACAGCAGCGGCAATCCGAGGCCTGCAGCCGTGGGTCACCGACGAATACGAGCACGACGGCCTCCGCGCAGACGGAAAGCGGGTCCTCGGGCGTTTGCTCGATCTTCTGCGCGGCTGATTCGGGCCGAGGACCCCCTGGCCGAATTGGCTCAGGTGCAAAGGTCGTCAACAACCGCGACCGGTACGCGTCCGCGTTCGTCGGCGACGGCCTCTAGGACGAGGGGCTACTCTCCGCCCGTGATCGTCGAGCGGGCTGAGCACCCTTCCTGGCTCTCCAACGCGTACCTCGTCGCCGACGGGACAGGTGGGCACGGCGTCTTTATCGACGGCAACGGCGTGACCGAGCCGCTCGTCGAGCGAGCCGAGCGCGATGGAATCGCGGTCTCCCATGTTCTCTGCACGCACGATCACGGCGACCACGTCGTCGGGCTCGAAGAGACCGCCGCGCGATTCGGTGCCACGCTGCTCTCGTCCAGCGATCTCGACGACGACGAGGTGATTCGCACGGACGGCCTGGAGATCCGGGCGCTTTCCACGCCGGGACACGCCACGACGCATCTTGCGTTCGTCGTGAACGGGGCCGACTGTTTCACCGGCGACGTCCTTTTCAAGGGAACCGTCGGCGGCACGCGAGGCGGCGGCCCGATGGGCTTCGCCGATCTCAAGCGCTCGATCATGGATCGCCTCATGACGCTCGAACCCGGTACGCGGATCCATCCCGGGCACCGCGAGGCGACCACCGTGGGCGGTGAGTGGGAGTCGAACACCTTCATCCGGGTCTGGCGCGGCCTCGATCCGGAGGGATCGGATCGCTGTCGCGTCGCCGGCGAAGAAGCGACACTCGTTCTCTGGGCGCCCGACTACGACGGCGGCAACAAGGCGTGGGTGCGCTTCCCTTCGGGCGACGACATGATCGTCGGCGGGTCGCAGGTCGAGCGCTAAGTGTCCTAGCGTTCACGCCAGGCGGCGGCGGAGCCGAGCTCCGCCCGGCGGGAGCCGCCCCGGCCGGGACGCTAGGCCTCCACGTCCTTGGCGGTGAAGAGAACGGTGGGAACCTCCTCGTGCGAGGGGTCCCGGTGGAGGATGAGCACGTCCACGAGCGTCGCGCAGACGGCCGCCAGCGGGATCGCGAGCAGGACGGCGAAACCGCCGAAGAGGATCGCAACGCCTGAAACGGCCACGAGCACGGTGAGTGGGGACAGTCCGACCGCCTCCCCGAGCACGCGCGGAATCACGACGTAGTCTTCGAAGAGGCGGACGGCGAGCACCGCGAGACCGGCCGAGATCGCGACGCCGACCGACTGCGTGAGGCCCACGCCGACCGCGAGCGTCCCGGCGGCGAGGGGGCCGATCACCGGGATGATCTCGACCACGCCCGCGAAGATCCCGAGCAGAAGCCAGAACGGGACGCCGATCGCCCAGAAGCAGAGCGAAAGGACGGTCGCGACGAAGGCGATCAGGACGAGCTGGCCGCGAACGTAGGCGCCGAGCTTCGCGTCGATGAGATCCCAGGTATCGCGCACGATTTTTCGCTTGGGCCTGGGCAGGAGTGACGTCACGAGGCCAATCGCCTTGTCGCGCTCGAAGATCCAGTACGCGGCCGACGCCAGCGTGAAGAAGATTCCGAGCATGACCTCGAAGGCCGTGACCGTGATCTCGACGGCGGGGTCAACCGCGCGCTCGACGAGCTCCTCTCCGCTCGGCAGGCGCTCGAGGCGGCGCTGGACGTTGACGAGGACGCGCTGCTTGATCCCTTTTGATTCCTCCGCCTGCTGCTCGAGCTCCGAGCTCGACGTCGGGACGGCGTCGCGCACCTGCTCCGTCGCGGCCGGGACGACGAAGTAGAGCAGGAGGCCGATGAGGGCGAAGAGCGCGAGGTAATGGACCATCACCCCGAAGCCACGGGGGATCCGGTGTCGGTAGAGCGCGTCGACTCCAGGCCGCATCGCTGCCGCGATGATGAAGGCGAAGAAGAGGATCGCGATCAGGAGCTTCAGCTTCCAGAGCGCGAGGGCGACGACGATTACGCTCCCGATCACGAGCGCGGCAACGAAGGCGCGCCGAGCCGTCTCTCGCATACGTCTTGTTTGGCCTCCCTCTTAGCGCGGCAAACGCGAACTAGAACCCAGCGTCTCGCACGCCAGTCGCGATCAGGAGCAGGACGATCGCAGCCACGAGGAGCCTGTAAACGGCGAAGAGCGAGTAATCGTGGCGGCGGAGGTAGCCGAGGAGCGCCCAGATCGCCACCAGGCCGCTCACCGCCGCTGCGATCATCCCGACGACGAAAGGGCCCGCCGATCCGGGCGGCAGGTCAGCGAGGAGGACGTCGGTTATCCCCTTGAGCAAGACGGCTCCGAAAACGGTCGGGATCAGCAGGAGAAAAGAGAAGCGGGCCGCCGAGTTTCGATCGAGGCCGAGGAACCTGGCGGCGGAGATCGTGACCCCTGCGCGCGACACCCCCGGCGCCAGGGCCAGCGTCTGTGCGATGCCGATCGCGAGCGCCGTCCACGGGCCGAGCTCGTGCATCTCACGCGTCTCGGGGCGGCGGTCCGTCGCCCAGAGAATCACGCCGAACACGGCCAGCAGGATCGCGATCTGCCACGGCTCCCCGAGGTTGTCGGCGATGAAGCCCTCGCCGGCGGCTCCAGCTGCAGCAGCCGGGATCGTCGCAAGGATGACGAACCACGCCACGCGCTCGTCGGGAGATTCGATCCGGCGGCGCCGAACGGTCGTGACGAAAGCGGTCATGAGACGTACGACGTCGTGGCGGAAGTACGCGACCACGGCGACGAGCGTGCCGAGGTGCAGCGCGACGTCGAAGGTCTGGTTGAACTCGTCGTGGCGCTTCAGGTAGTCCCAGTCCCCGAGCCACGGGACGAGGATCAGATGTCCCGAAGACGAGATCGGGAGGAGCTCGGTGAGCCCCTGCACGATTCCGAGAATGAGCGCCTGCCAGTTCGAAAGCGCTCCGGCCTTTTCGCCGACGCGGGCAGCGGCGAGCGCGACGGCGAGTGCGAAAGCCGCGCCGGCGACGGTCGAGATCCCGACGCGGCTCATCGGGTGAGTATCGTATGCGCGCCCGGTGACCAGGGATCAGATCATTCTCGGGCTCGCCGCCCTCGTCCTCGTCGTCTTCAGCCTTGTCGTGTCGATGCTCGTCCCCCGGCGGAGGCCGGACTTCCCCGGGCGGAATCTCGGCCTCTTCGCCGTCGTCTCGGTGCTGCTCGTGATCGGGATGCTCGGCGCGGTCGAGCTTTTCGGGGCCGAGGAGGAGCATGGTGATGGGTCTGCCGCCGAGGCCGGGGGCACCGGACAGGCGATCTTCGACGCCAACAAGTGCGGCTCGTGCCACACGCTCGCGGCCTCGGGTGCGACGGGTAGCGTCGGTCCGAGCCTCGACGAGGCGCTGAAGGGGAAGGACGCGGCCTTCGTCGAGGAGTCGATCGTCAAGCCCGACGCGTTCGTCGAGGAGGGGTTCGCCGACAACCTGATGCCGGAGACCTACGGCGAGGATCTCTCACGCGAGGAGCTCGACGCGCTCGTCGCGTTCCTCGTCGAGTCCACCCGCGGGTCGTAGGGGAAACCCTAGGGGCCGGATATCCGGCCCTCGTTCGTTTAGCGGAGAGGGCGGGATTCGAACCCGCGACCCAGCTTTCACCGGGTACGCGATTTCCAGTCGCGCTCCTTAGGCCAGCTCGGACACCTCTCCTGGCCGAGAGACATGGTGCCACATCACTCGTGAAGCACCCGGCCTTCCATACCGCCCGCGACAAGCACGACCTGCCCCGTCACGTGCCCTGAGATCTCGTCGGACGCAAGCACGACGATCTGGCGAGCCACGTCTTCCGCCTGGGCGACCTTCCGAAGCGGGATCGTGCGGGTCACGCGGCCAACGAGCTCCGGGTCCGCGAGGGAGGAGCGGGTCATCGGTGAGGCCGTCCAGCCCGGGCAGACGGCGTTCACGCGTCCGCGCGGCGCGACCCGGACGATCTCGTTCTTGAGCGAGAGGAGGAGGCCGCGGGCGATGGCCGATTTCGCGGCGGAGTAGTCGGCGTGCCCGCCCTCGCCGAAGATCCCGGCCGTCGACGCGACGAGCACGAGGCTGCCGTGACCGGAGCGCGCAACCTCCCGGAGGAACCCGCGCGCGGTGAGGAACGTTGCGGTCAGGTTCGCTGCGAGCGTGCTTTCCCACCGCTCGAGCGAGAGCTCCCAGAGCGGGACGTCCCTCTCGGGCCAGACGCCTGCGTTCGCAACGCAGACGCCGACGCCGCCGAGGGCGCTGCGTACGTCGCCGAAGAGCTGGTCCGCGTCTTCCTCGAGCGTGAGGTCCGCCTGGACGACGACCGCGTCGGGAAGCTCGGAGGCGAGCGCTTCGGCACGTTCGCGGCCGCGGTTGTAATGGACGGCGACGCGGCATCCTTCGGACGCGAACGCGCGCGCGGTCACCCCGCCGATCCCGCCGGAGGCGCCGGTGACGAGAACGCTCTTGCCGCGAAGGCCCGTCTCCACCGGCTAGGCGAGTACCCGGCCCGCGCGGTTTCGCGCGCGCACGCGAGGGAAGAAAAGCGTCCGGCATGACGTCTGTCGTCGTCATCCTCGTTCTGACCGGAATCGTCACCGCGCTCGCGGCGGCTATCGGCCTCGGCCTCTTCGCGCTGGTCCTCATTCCGATCGGGATCGCGGTCGCGATCTGGCTCGGGCTCACTTCGGCGCGCGGCAAGACGGCGACCGACGTCGCTCGCCGCGAGTCCGATCAGGAGTTCCTCGGGCCCGGCGGGGCCGACGATCCGACCTCCTAGCCAGCCTGCGTCGATGGAGTGCGATCCGAGCGCATTTCGCCGCATCTTCGGCACACCGCGTGCACCACGCGCGCGTAGTTCGGCGCTATGCTGAAAGCCAGGGGCGAGGGGCCGAAGGCCCCCGGGGGCAAGTATCACGCGCGAGGGGCGTCGAGCCTCGCGAGCGCATCGGATCGCCTATGCGAGCGGGGTTGCGTCCAGCCGCTCGCGGAGCTCCTCGATCGACTCGAAGACCGCCACGGCGCCCGCGTCCGTGAGTTTCTGCTCGGAGAAACCTCCGGTCATGACGCAGATCGTCTCGATGCCCGCCTTCCTAGCAGCTTCGACGTCCCACGGGGTATCGCCGAGCATGACGGCGTCACGCGTCCCGGCCTTCGCGAGCGCGGCCTTCACGAGGTCGGGGTCAGGCTTGGACGCCTCGACGTCGTCCTTCATCGTCCAACCGTCAGCCAGTTCGCGAGCGTCGAGGAGCTCGAGGAAGTGATCGAGGTGCTCCTGGATCGAAGAGCTTGCGAGAACGATCGTGTGGCCGCGGTCCTTGAGCTCCGTGAGCAGCTCGCGCGCGCCCGCGAGGGGCGCGACTTCGTCGATCATCCCGTTGAAGATCTCCTCCCAAGCATCACGTAGATCGTCGCCGAGCCGCTTCTCGACGTCGTCCCCGGCCATCGCGGCGACGTACTTGTCGCCGCCCATCCCCACGTGGCGGTGGAGGCGCCAGACCGGGAGGACGATCTCGTGCCTCCGAAATGCGCGGTACCACGCCAGCGCGTGGTGGTAGTTGGTGTCGACGAGCGTCCCGTCGACGTCGAGGATCACGGCCGCGACCACCGCAGCACCCTAGCGTTAGGGTGATTCTATGCGGGCCGCTGAGCGTCGCTACTACGACCGTCGCGCGCCGGAGTACGACGAGTGGTGGAGCGGATTCGGTCTCTTCGTCGAGCGTGACCGCCCCGGCTGGCACGACGAGGTCGGCGAGCTCGAGCGTGTGCTTTCCGCACTACCCGCCGGCCGGATCCTAGACGTGGCGTGCGGGACGGGATTCCTGACGCAGCATCTGCCCGGCGATGTGACCGGGCTCGACCAGAGCGCCGCGATGCTCGGCGTCGCCCGAAGCCGCTGTCCAGAGGTTCGCTTCGTCCAGGGAGACGCCCTTGCCCTTCCGTTCGACGACCGGAGCTTCGACCTCGTCTTCACCGGCCACTTCTACGGCCACCTCCGGGAGACGGACCGCGAGCGCTTCCTGACCGAGGCCAGGCGCGTCGCTCCGGTTCTCGTCGTCGCCGACTCCGCCTACCGCCACGGGGTCGCGGCGGAAGAGGATCAGGAGCGCGTCCTGAACGACGGCTCGCGCTACACGATCTACAAGCGCTATCTCACGCCCGCAGGCCTCGCCGCCGAGCTCGGGGGCGGCGAGACGCTCATGGACGGAGAGTGGTTCGTCGTCGTGCAGGCGTGACGCGGCGCAAGAGCTCGTACCGCTCCCTCGTCTCGCTCCAACGCGACAACGCCGTGTGCCGCGCCTGCGTCGAGGCTGGATATCCGCTCGGGTCCCTGCCGGTTTTCGAGGGGCGACCCGGCCAGCGCGCGTTGATCTACGGCCAGGCTCCCGGGGTCGTCGAGGGAGAGCAACGCCGCCCCTGGCGCGGACGCGCCGGCCAGACGCTTCGCCGCTGGCTCGAGATGGACGAGGAGACGTTCTACGACACCTTCTACTGCGCCTCGGTCACGAGGTGCTATCCCGGCAGGCATCTGTCGGGGCGCGGTGACCGGCCGCCTACACCGCCGGAGATCGAGCTCTGCCGGTTCTGGCACGAGTGGGAGGTTCGGCTGCTCCGCCCGGAGCTCATCGTTCCGGTCGGCGGGCTTGCCGCCCGGAAGCTCCTGGGTCTAACCCGGGTCAGCGAGTACGTGGGGCGGTCGTACGAGGTCGACGGCGCTCTAGCGA
The DNA here is from genome assembly GCA_013696595.1 of Actinomycetota bacterium. GTDB lineage: Bacteria > Actinomycetota > Thermoleophilia > Gaiellales > Gaiellaceae > JACCYG01. Next base: position 9,683 of record JACCYG010000183.1, read on the forward strand.
TCCCGCTTCCCCACCCCTCGGGCGCGAGCGGGTGGCTCAACGATCCCGCTAACCGGTCGCAACTCGACGGCGCGCTGCGACAGCTCCGCGCGGCGGTGTATCGCCTGCGGTAGGCCGCGCGCAGCGTTACGAAGAATTGCTCATCCGGCGATAGAGCGGAAGCGCGAACCAGAACACGGCGAAGAGGCCGGCGATCACGGCCGTGGTGACGGCCACGACCCAGCCGGAGAAGAGGACATCCGTGATGAGGAAGATCGCGGCGATCATCGCGAGCGCGAGGAGGATCATCCCACCGATCGCAAAACGGTTCGAGGCGGACAGCAGCCACTCCTTGTCCTGCTCGCGCCACTCGATGCGGTGGAGCGCGGTGGGCGCGATGAAGAGGATGGTGGCGAGCGCCGTGCACAGGACGGCGACGAAGTAGACGTCCTTCTGCAGGTTCGTGATCTGCGCGTATCGCTGCGAGAAGGGCACGATCAAGAGGAAGGCGAACAGGACCTGGACGCCCGGGAGCGCGACGCGAAGCTCGTTCAGCAGCTCGATGAGCTCGCGATCCAGCCGTTCTTTCGGTCCCTCAGCCATTTGTAAAAAGTCGTTACCCCCGAACGCCTGTCCTCCCACGTCCGTTAGGGTCTTGCGCTGACGCCCGAAGAGGCGTTTTTGATTCGGCGCCGCTGCGGCAAATCAGGTGCCGGATCGATCGCTCGCCCCGGGAGCGAGCGGGCGCACGTGTTGTCGAACAGAGGGGGTTTATGCGTAGACCAGGTCGCTTCCAATGGCTCGTCGTGCTCATGTGTGCCGCTTCCGTCGTCCTCGCGGCCGGCGGAACCGCTCGAGCGCAGGACGTGCCGACGGTGTCGGATCCGACGGTGTCGGGGTCGACGGTGGTGGAGAGAATTGCGAAGTTCCGCGAAGAAACGTGGCGCTGGCAGCGGCTGATGCGACGTCCGCGCACTCCCTACTACGGCTACCCCGAGAGGTGGACGAGCGAGGTCTTCCGTCAATGGGCGCTCGAGGTTTGGAGGGGCCGGGCGCTTCGCATGCGCGCAGCCGCCGGGAGCCCGCCGCGCCTCAGTGCTTGGCTCTGCATCCATCGTCGCGAGGGGCCGTGGACTGCGAACACAGGGAACGGCTACTACGGTGGGCTACAGATGGACCTGACGTTCCAGCGGATGTACGGGCTGTACCTCCTTCGCTCGAAGGGGCGCGCCCACCGGTGGACGCCGACGGAGCAGATCTGGATTGCCGTCCGCGCGTACCGGAGCGGTCGCGGTTTCTACCCGTGGCCAAACGCGGCGCGGGCCTGCGGGCTGATCTAGAAGTTCGAGGCGGACTGTAGGGGCCGGAAGTGTCCGGCCCCTACAAGACGTTCGCTAGGACGTGGGCGTGGTCGGAGCGGGGCTGCCAGGCGTGTGAAGGAGGTTCTCGACTCCCTTCACGCCGGAGACCTTCTTCGCCGCCTTGACGAGGTCGTCGATCAACTCGGCGCGCTCGACCTCGCCGCGGAGGTAGACGACGCCGTTGACCGCGTTCACGTCGACCTGCCCCTTGGGCGCGTCGGCGTCGCGGAAGATCTCACTTTCGACCTTGCGCGCGAGCGTAACGTCGTCGAGGTCCTTCTCCTTCTCCTTGCGGTGCGTCACCTTCTTCGTGACGCCGTACGCCTCCGCGGAGACACCGCGTCCCGCGCGCTCAGTCTTGCGCCACACGCCGCGAAAGAGGCCTGCGGTGCGGTCCTTCGCCATCGCGCGCCGCCTGCGACCCTCCTGCGGATCGAAGAAGTACATGGCGGCGGCGCTGACCGCCGCAAGTCCAGTCACTTTTCGCATTGTTCTCTCCTCAATTCGTTCTATCGCTTGTCTAGCCGGTACCCGGCCCGGAAGCGCTCAAACGCGGGGTAACTTCCGCGAATGGAGATCCCGCGCGCTGCGGGGTCAGTGGAGAGGGAGGGATTCGAACCCTCGATCCGCCTAACGATCGGATAACGGTTTCAACACCGCTCGACATGCCTTCACCGCTCTGACATTGGAGCCTGGGCACCGATTCGAGAGTCGTTAGCCGTCGGAGCGTAAGCTTTTCCCGGAGAACGGCGTCCGCCGAGCGCGCGACGCTGCGCAAAGCCCCGATGAACCGCGTCCTGCTCGTCGCACCCGATCGCGTCGGCCCTGAGATGGCGGGCCCGGGCATGAGGTACGTGGAGCTTGCCCGCGCGCTCGCCGCTTCGTGCGACGTTACGATCGCCGCTCCACCGGGGAGCCAGGCACTCGAGAGAGGCCCCGAGGTGGTGACGTACGCCGCCGACGGGCCGTACGCCCTTCGCCGGCACGTCCGTCCCGTGGACGTCGTGATTGCGCCGCCGCTCGCTCCGCACGTCGTTCTCGGCCTCGGCTCAGCCCGACGCCCTTGGATCGTCGACCTCTACAACCCGGAGCCGTTCGAGGGGCTCGAGCACCAGAAAGCCGCACCAGATCCGGCGGATGCGGAGCGTGGAATCGAGGACGAAGGTGAACGGCAAGTACGGGCGATGTCGCTCGTCCGTCAGCTCGAGGAGATCGAGCTCCTCGGCGACCGTCCGGTCCTCGTCCGAGAGAAACGGGAAAGCGGCTCCGAGGCCGGCGCGAAACGCGCCGTTCACGTAGGGCTCATCGACGGTGACGACTGCGATCCGACCGTACTCGCGCTGAATCTCGTCCTGCATCTCCACGAGTCCACGGACGCGCACCTGCTCTTTCGGGCACCACCAGCCGCGAACGAAGCAGAGAACGAGAGGCTGGCTGCTCGCGATGCCGTCGAGAGAGAGCGAGGCGCCGGTGTGGTCGGGAAGTGTCAGTTCGGGAAAGCGGTTTCCTGGAGCCAAGTCTTCTCTCACGGGTCTCTCCTCTCAGGCGCGGGTCACGCTTCGAACATGGTGAAGCATCGTCAAGCGTGGACGTCGCCTAGCTCTGCGTCAGGAAGGCGACCAAGTCGGCGAGCTCCTGATCGCTCAGCTCGCCGCCAAAAGTCTGAGGCATCACTCCCGCCTTGAAGCCGGGAGCGACGAAGACGTCCGGGTCGACGATCGACTCGCGGACGAACTCGTCAAGCGGCTTCCCCGATCGCTCTGCATCGCGGCGGAGCGCTGCATCGAGATCGGGGCCGACCGAACCGGTTGAGCCGGCCGCCTCGAGCGCGTGACAAGTCCCGCACCCTTGGTCGACGTAGATTCGCTTCCCGGCCGCGGGATCGGCCGCCTCGTCCGCGCTCGTCCCGTCGGGAGCACCCTCTCCGTTGCCTCCGCCGCACGCGGCCAGCGCGAGCGACGCGATCGCAGCGGCGGCGGAGGGCCCGAATCGACGCCGGATCGAAGCTGCGGGCACCATCGATCGTCAGGCGGCCGCCGTGATGCGTTGGTCGCTGATGTTCTCCTTCTGCCGCCCGTACTTGTCGAGCAAGCGCGACCACACCTCGCTTCGGGTCGGGAAGGCGGGTACGGCGTGGCGAAGCTTCTCGATCGGAACTTCGCCGACGATCGCGATCGTGGCAGCGTGGAGGAACTCGGCCACCTCCGGCCCTGTGAACGTTGCGCCGACGATGACCTCACGTTCTCGATCGATCACGAGGCGCGCGGTGCCGGGCGCGTTGCGACCGTAGAAGCTCGCCCCTGCGACCGCACCGGTCGGATGGTCGACGGTTGTCACGTTCAAACCCGCGATCTGCGCCGACGCGTGCGTATGCCCGACTGCCGCGACCTGCGGGTCGGTGAAAACCACGCGTGGCGCCAGCGCTCCGTGTGCCTTAGTCTCGGCGCGCTCGTTTCCGCCGAGGATGTTCCGAGCGGCGATTCTCGCCTGGTACTTCCCCATGTGGGTGAGGAGCGACCGGCCGTTGACGTCGCCGATCGCGTAGAGCCACTCGAGGCCGGGCACACTCATGTCCCGCCCGACGGGGATCGGGCGCCCCGGCTCGAGACCGACGGTCTCGAGGCCGAGCGTGGCCGTCAGCGGTCGACGCCCGATCGCCACGAGGAGCTCGTCGCCTGCAATTCGCTCGCCTTCCTCGAGTGTGAGCGTGACCTCGTTGTCGACACGCTCGGCCCGGACCGCCTTGCCACGGGTTCGGACGGCGACGCCGAGCTCGCGCAGCGCGGCGGTGACTTCCTCGCTCGCGAAGGGCTCTTCGCGAATCAGCACTCGCTCGAAGAGCTCGATCAGCGTCACCTCGGATCCGAGCGATGCCCACGCCTGCGCCAGCTCGACGCCCACTACTCCTGCACCGAGGACGAGCAAGCGCCGTGGAACGGTCCGCGCCGTCGTGGCTTCACGGCTCGTCCAGGCCGCAGCGGCGGCAAGCCCCGGAATCATCGGCATCGATGCTCCCGTTCCGACGGCGATTACAACCGCCCGTCGCGCGGCCAGGACTTCCTCGCCAACGCGGACTCGCCGGTCTCCGTCGAGCCACCCGTGCCCCCGAAGGAGCGTGACGTTCCTCTCGTCGAGCCAGGGGAGCTGCGACGAGTCGTCGAGATGGTGGACGATCTCGTCCCGGCGCCGAAGAACCGCCCCGACGTCAATGCCCTCGGTCACCGCCTCTCGGGCGCCCGGGATGCGCCCAGTCTCGGCGAGTACCTCGGCCGGCCGAAGGAGGGCCTTGGACGGCATGCACGCGTAGTAGGAGCATTCACCCCCGATCAGGTGACTCTCGACGAGCGCCACGGCGAGGCCCGCCTCGCCGAGGAGGCCCGCGGCGAGCTCGCCCGCCGGGCCTGCCCCGATTACGACTACGTCAAAAGGTTGTGCGGCCACGTGTTCCCTTCTCTCGGATTCGGGCGGTCTGATGCGCCGTCAGTACGATCGATCCGATGCGGCGATCTCGCGGAACGACGCATCGGACGGAAGGTGAGCCGCGGCTCGCGTCCCCTCACGGCGCGAGACGGCCAAATCGGAAAGGGGCGTAGAACGTCGACGCGTCGACCAGGGGGCGC
>JACCYG010000184.1 GCA_013696595.1 Actinomycetota bacterium
ATCTATCTCGGCGTGCTCCTGATCGCGTTCACGGTCCCGATCGGGGTCGGCACCGCCATCTACCTCGAGGAATATGCAGACAAGACGCGCTGGTACAACCGCGCGCTCGAGCTCAACATCCAGAATCTGGCGGCCGTCCCGTCGATCGTCTACGGGATCCTCGGACTCGCCTTTCTCGTGCGCGGGCTCGGGCTCGGCCGCGTGCTCCTCGCCGGGGCGCTCATTCTCACGCTCCTCGTCCTGCCGACGATCATCATCGCCGCCCGCGAGGCGATTCGCGCCGTCCCGGATTCGATTCGGCAGGGCGCCTATGCGCTCGGGGCGACGCAGTGGCAGGTGATCTCGCGCCAGGTCCTGCCCGCCGCCGTCCCGGGCATCGCGACCGGCTCGATCCTGTCGCTCTCGCGCGCGCTCGGGGAAACCGCCCCGCTTCTCCTGATCGGAGCGCTTCAGTACATCGCGTTCGACCCGACCATCCTGGGCGCGTTCACGGCGCTTCCGGTGCAGATCTTCATCTGGACGAAGCTTCCGAACGACGAGTTCAAGACCCTCGCGGCCGCGGCGATCATCGTCCTCCTCGGGATCCTGCTCACGCTGAACGCGCTCGCGATCTTCCTCCGTAACCGCTACCAGAAGAAATGGTGACCGTGCCGGAGGCAGAGACCGAGTTCGTCAAGATCACGGGTGTGAGAAACGACGCCCTCGCGGAGCGCGAGCGGAGGCTCCCGCCGCCCGCCGAGCGCGACGTCGTCTTCGGCGTGTCCGGCCTGACCGTCCGGTACGGAGACCATCCCGCCCTCGCCGGGGTCGACCTCGACATCTACAAGAACTTCGTGACGGCGTTCATCGGTCCGTCCGGCTGCGGGAAGAGCACCTTCATCCGCTGTTTCAACCGGATGAACGACCTGATCCCGAGCGCCATCGTCGAGGGCTCGGTCCAGTACCACGGCGAGGACCTGTACGGGGCGACCGTCGACCCGGTCGAGGTGCGCAAGCGAATCGGCATGGTCTTCCAGAAGCCGAACCCGTTCCCGAAGTCGATCTACGACAACGTTGCCTTCGGGCCGCGAGTGCTCGGGATGACCGACTCGCTCGACGAGCGCGTCGAGCGCGCGCTGAATCAGGCCGCTCTTTGGGACGAGGTGTCCGGGCGCCTGAAGGAGAGCGCGCTCAGCCTTTCCGGCGGGCAGCAGCAACGCCTCTGCATCGCGCGCTGCCTCGCGGTCGAGCCGGACGTGCTCCTGATGGACGAGCCGGCCTCGGCCCTCGACCCGATCTCGACGACGCGCATCGAGGATCTCATGCACGAGCTCAAGCGCGACTACACGATCGTGATCGTCACGCACAACATGCAGCAGGCCGCCCGGGTCGCCGACATGACCGCGTTCTTCAGTGTCAAGGTCTCCGAGGACGGCCGCCGAACCGGTGTCCTCGTGGAGTACGACTCGACGCCCAAGATCTTCACCAACCCCGGCGACAAGCGCACCGAGGACTACGTGACGGGGCGGTTCGGATGAGAGTCACGTTTCAACAGGAGCTCCAGAGACTCGAGAAAGCTCTGCAGGACGAGGGCGAGCTCGTGCTTCGCTCGCTTCGCGCTTCCCTCGCCGCGCTCGAGCGTCAAGACGTCGCGCTCGCCGACGAGGTGATCACGTTCGACGACGAGGTCGACGGGCGTTACTTCGCGATCGCGGAAGGCATCCAGGCGCTCCTCGCGCGGCAGACACCGGTCGCGATCGATCTCCGCCTCGTGCTGGCGATGCTCCACGTGAACCTCCACCTCGAACGGATGGCCGACTACTGCGTCACCGTCGCGAAGCTCACGAAGCTCGCACACGCGCTCGCGGGCGACCCGCAGCTCGTCGGCGGCCTCGAGGAGATGGGGACGCGTGCCGAGGAGATGGTGCAGGTCGCGCTCGACTCGTTTGCGCATCGGGACCTCGGTCGCGCGGAGTCGCTGGTCGAGCTCGACGAGGTGATCGACACCGCCAACCGCCGGCTCGTGCACGAGGTGCTTGCGCTCGGCGGCGACCCGGCGCTCCGTGAGTGGGGCCTTCGCATGATCCTCGTCTCCCGGTGCCTCGAGCGGATCGGCGACCACGCCGTCGACATCGGCGAGCAGACGGCCTTCCTCGTGACGGGCGAGTTCCGCGAGTTCACCGACGCCTCTCATCCGGACATCTCCTCACCAGGTCTGAACGGCGGCTAAAGCGCCACGGCGATCGCCGCCGCTACGTACCCTGCGTAGAGCAGAAGGAGCGCGAGGCCGTCCCACCGCCCGAGCTCGCGCCGCACGAGCAGGAGGAGCGCGAGCAGCAAGGTCGCCGCGACGGCGACGGGCAGGTGCAGGGCCTGTGATGGGCCGTCGAGCTGGATCGGGCGGACGAGCGCGATGACGCCGGCGTTGAACGCGGCGAAATGAACGATCGTTCCGACGACGTTCCCGATCGCGACGTCGCCTCGCCCGTGGCGCGCCGAGCCCGCGACGCGCCCGACCTCCTCCGCTTCGACGCTCGCCGCGATGACGGTGTTCCCAAGCAGGCTCTCGGCGATCCCAAAGCGACTGACCACGCGTCGGATTCCCTCTCCGAGCAGCTCTCCCCCCGCGGACAGGATCGCGAGACCCGCCACGAGACGAAGGGCGGAGAAGCGGCGGCGCTTCTCGAGCTCCTCGGCGCTCTCGAGGGATCGCCCGGACCGGGCGAGGCCGATCACGGCGACGACGAACCAGACAAGCAACACACCGCCGTCGATGCGGGAGATCTCTCCGTCGATTCCAAGGGCAAGGAGCGGGAGCGGGGATGCGGCCGTCCAGGCGATCGCCGCGAGAGGCAAGTGGGCGCCGATGGGAGCGAGGAGCGCGGCGAGACCGGTGACGCCGAGCGCGAGAAAGGTCGTGCCGCCGAGGAAGGTCCCCGCCGCGGCGTTAGGCAGTCCCTTGACGTTGGCGGCGATCCCCGCGGCCAGGTTCTCGAGCTCGAAGCCCGAGACGACGACGGCCAGAACGAACGGGGCCACCCCGAGTCGTGCCGCCGTGTCGAGCAGGCCCTTGAAGAAGACCTCCGCGCCCGCGACGACCAGGACGACCCCGCCGATGAGGAGCGCGACACCGGCGAGCGAGGACACGGCGGCTCGAGTCTAGGTCTGCGGCACGAGCCGGCGGGTCTGCCAACTCCGGGCCGCGAAGGCCGTCGCGGCGATCAGGCTGGCGAGAACAAAGACGAGGGCGACACCGCCCGGAAGCCGCGTCAGGGCTTCCATCACGGCTCCCACGAGGCCCGCGCATGGGACCGTGATGATCCAGGCGACGAGGATGTTGCCGGCAACTCCCCAGCGGACGGCCGACAGGCGCCGCGTGGCCCCTGCGCCGAGGACGGAGCCGCTGACGGTATGCGTGGTCGAGACGGGGAACCCGATTGTCCCCGTGAACCACAGAATCGTCGCCGTCGCGGTTTGCGCGGCGAAGCCCTGTGGCGGGTCGAGCTTCGCCACGCGCTGCCCGAGCGTCTTGATGATCCTCCACCCGCCCGCATAGGTGCCGGCCGCCATCGCGGTCGCCGCGCTGACGATGACCCAGAGCGGCGGGTCTGCGTCCGCATCAAGGTGACCCGCGGTGATGAGCGCGAGCGTGATGATCCCCATCGTCTTCTGCGCGTCGTTCGTCCCGTGCGTGAAGGCGACGAAGGCGCCCGAAACGAGTTGGAGGCGGCGAAAGACGCGATTAACAGTCCCGGGCGCACGTCTTCGGATGATCCAGAGAGTCACGAACATGATCAGCGCCGCGCCAAAAACCCCGACGACAGGCGCGAGGAGCGACGGGATGAGAACTTTCTCGACCAGGCCTCCCCACTTGATGACGTCGAACCCGGTCGCAGCGATCGCCGCGCCGCCAACGCCACCGATGAGAGCGTGGCTCGAGCTCGAGGGGAGAGCGAGGTACCACGTGATCAGGTTCCAGGTGATCGCACCTACGAGCCCCGCGAGCACGACCTCGAGGTCGATCCCGTCCGGGTTGACGATTCCCTTTGCCACGGTCGCGGCGACCTCGACCGAGACGAACGCGCCGGCAAAGTTCAGGATCGCTGCCGAGAGAACAGCTGGACGCGGAGAGAGCGCACGCGTCGAGACACTCGTGGCGATCGAGTTTGCCGTGTCATGGAATCCGTTCGTGAAGTCGAAGAAAAGGGCAACCGCGACGACCGCTACGAGCGTGAGCTCCACGCGTTAGACGTTCTTGACGGCGATATTCCCGACGACGTTTGCCGCGGTCTCGCACCCGTCGATCGCACCCTCGAGCGCATCGAAGATGTCTTTCCAGCGGATCACGATCAGGGGATCGATTCGCGAGTCGCGGAAGAGGTCCGCGATCGCCTCGCGAACCACACGGTCACCCTCGTCCTCGAACTGCTTAAGCTCGATCAGCACAGGTTGGACCCCACGAAGGTTTTTGAGCTGCCCAAGCGCGCGGTTCAGACAGTCGACTGCGCCGACAAGAATGCGGCACTGCTCGAGCGCGGGGCGCGTCGGCGACTCGACTCCGTAGAGCTCGAGCAGGTCGCTCGCCTCCTCGATCAGATCGACGACGTCGTCGATCGCCCTGGCGAGCTCATAGATGTCCTCGCGGTCGAACGGCGTTATGTACTGCCTGTTGAGGAGCTGGATGATCTCGCGCGTGATCTCATCGCCTTCGTGCTCGATCTCCTTTACGTCCGCCTGCGTCACGGACGAGTTCGGATAGTCGCGGAATCGCGCCGCGGCCTTCTCCGCGGCCACTACCGCGTTCGCACCGGCTCGCCCAAAGAGCTCATAGAATTCGCTCGTTCGCGGGATGAGGGAGATCCGCACGGCGCGGGATCGTACAGACGGGGAGCGCCCGGCGCTGGTCACCCGCGAATCGAATACCCCGTGAGGGTATAATGGATCTTGCCCGATGAGACAGCTCGAGCTCGACATACAGGACATGACGTGCGCCTCATGCGCAGCGCGCGTCGAGAAGAGCCTGAACAAGCTCGACGGCGTTCAGGCGACTGTCAACCTGGCGACCGAGAAGGCCGACGTCCAGCTCGACGACTCGCGCGCGACGGCGGGCGACTTGATTCACGCCGTCGAGTCGGTCGGCTACCGCGCGTCCATCGACGCCGCCGTCCATGACCTGGTCAACCAAGCCGGTCGCCGACTCGCCTTCGCGACCGTACTGACTGTTCCACTCGCGGCGATCGCGATGATCGGGCCGCTCCATTTCCGCGGCTGGGAATGGGTCGCGCTCGCGCTCGCGACGCCGGTCGTCCTCTGGGCGGGCTGGCCCTTCCACCGCGCCGCCGCGAAGAACCTGCGCCATCGCGCCGCGTCGATGGACACGCTCATCTCGCTCGGGACGCTTGCGGCATATACCTGGTCCGTGGTCGCGCTCGTCGCGCTCGAGGACGCCGACGTCTACTTCGAGGTCGCTGCGGTTATCACGACGCTCATCCTGCTCGGTCGCTACCTGGAGGCCGGAGCGCGACGTCGCTCGGGCGAGGCGATCCGTGCGCTTGCCGAGCTCGGAGCGAAGGAGGCGCGGGTGCTCCGCGACGGCACCGAGGTCGCCGTACCGGTGGCCGAGCTTCGCGTCGGCGACGTCTTCGTCGTCCGGCCGGGTGAGAAGATCGCGACCGACGGGGTCGTGGTGGAGGGCGAGTCCGCCGTCGACCAGTCGATGCTGACGGGCGAAGCTGTTCCGGTCGACACGGCGCCCGGCGACGAGGTCGCCGGCGCGACCGTGAACGCCTCGGGCCGGCTCATCGTGCGCGCCACGAAGGTCGGCGCCGACACCGCGCTCGCGCAGATCACCCGGCTCGTCGCCGAGGCGCAATCCGGCAAGGCTCCCGTGCAGCGCCTGGCCGACCGGGTGTCGGCGGTCTTCGTCCCCATCGTGATCGCGATCTCGCTGGCGACCCTGGCCGGCTGGCTCCTCCTCTCCGGCGACGGTTCCGAGGCGTTCACAGCGGCCGTCGCCGTCCTCATCATCGCCTGCCCCTGCGCACTAGGCCTTGCGACGCCGACCGCGCTCATGGTCGGGACCGGCCGCGGCGCGCAGCTCGGCATCCTCATCAAGGGCCCCGAGATCCTCGAGCAGACGCGTCGCGTGACCACGATCGTCCTCGACAAGACGGGGACGGTGACGGAGGGGAAGCTTCGCCTGGTCGACGTCGTGACCACGAACGGGGCGAGGCGGGAGGATGTTCTTCGCCTCGCGGGCGCGGTCGAGGACGCGAGCGAGCATCCGGTCGCGCGCGCGATCGCCGGGGCGGCGCGGGAGGAGATCGGCGAGCTTCCACGGGTCGAGGGTTTTACTAGCCGGGCCGGAGTGGGCGTGGCCGGCCATGTCGACGGTCATAACGTCGAGATCGGCCGCGCTCCCGGCGGCGTGGCCGTCCACTGGGACGGAGAGCTCCGCGCCACGGTGCACGTCGCGGACGTCGTGAAGCCGACGAGCCGTGAGGCGGTCGCCGAGCTCCAGGCCCTCGGCCTCGTGCCGGTCCTCCTGACGGGCGACGGCGAGATGACGGCGAAGCGCGTGGCCGGCCAGGTCGGGATCGAGCGCGTCCTCGCGGAGGTGCTTCCGGGCCAGAAGGCCGCGGAGGTCAGCCGCCTCCAGGAAGCCGGCGAGGTCGTCGCCATGGTCGGGGACGGCGTGAACGACGCGCCTGCTCTCGCTCAGGCGGATCTCGGCATCGCAATCGGCACAGGAACGGACGTGGCGATCGAGGCAAGCGACATCACGCTCGTGTCCGGCGACCTCCGCGCCGCGGCCGACGCAATTCGCCTTTCGCGCCGCGTTCTCGCCACGATCAAGGGCAATCTCTTCTGGGCCTTCGCGTACAACGTTGCGGCGCTACCGCTCGCCGCGTCCGGCCACCTGAACCCGCTGATCGCCGGCGGCGCGATGGCGTTCTCGAGCGTCTTCGTCGTCTCGAACTCGCTGCGGCTGCGGCGCTTCCGCGCTCTGCGCGACTCCGTCTGACCGCAAAGCCCTGCGTTTGGACTTGATACCCCGCGGGGGTACTTGACAACGCGTGGGCGTCTGTGCCAGAGTGATCCCTCCAGATACCCCATAGGGGTATAATGACAGAAAGGAGTGGCGTTGCCATGACCGTTCGTCCCGATCCGCTGGGCGCGTCCGCGCCGGCCGGTGGCACGGCAGGCGTCTTCCTGGGCGGCGTCATCACCGAGTGGCTCGACTGGCGCTGGGTGTTCCTGGTC
>JACCYG010000220.1 GCA_013696595.1 Actinomycetota bacterium
CCCTTGGATACCCCCTGCGGTCAGCGTATCGCCCTGCGATTTGCACGTGTGTAACCGGTCGTGCCGAAAGACGCACGGCTTTGTGTCAAGAGAACTCATGCGGCCTCCCGTGCGATTCGAGCCAGGATCCCATGCACGAGGCGGCCCGCGTCGTCCGACGCGTACCGCTTCGCGAGCGTCACGGCCTCGTCGATCACGACGTCGATGGGAACCTCGCCTCGATCCAGCTCGAGCACGGCGACGCGCAGTACGTTCCGCTCGAGCGCGCCAAGCCGCTCCGCCGGCCAGCCGATCGAGGCCGCGCTCACGCGGGTGTCGATCGCTTCCGCTCGTTCGGTGACGTCGTCGGCCAGATCGCGCGCGTAACCGTCGATCTCGCCCTCGTAGAGCGACGCGAGCGGTCGTCCCGTGACGTCCCACTGGTAGAGCAGGAAGATCGCCGTCCGCCGAGCCTCGCGCCTCGAGCTCATGCTTCCCTGAGCGACGGGAGCTCGGGCGCTGCCTCGGTGATGAACTGTGTCGTGTAATGCCCACTGGCGAAACGGGAGTTCCCGAGAATGTCTATGGCGAGCTCTCGCGTGGTCGGCACTCCCTCGAGCTCCAATTCTGACAGCGCCCGCAACGCGCGGGCGAGAGCGGCCGGCCGGTCCTCGGCCCAGACGATCACCTTTGCGATCAGAGAGTCGTACTGCGGCGGAATCCGGTAGCCCTCGACGATATGCGTGTCGACTCGCACGCCGGGGCCGAGAGGCGGCCGGAACCGCGTGACGGTACCCGGCGCCGGAAGAAAGCCATGCGCCGGATCCTCGGCGTTGATGCGGATCTCGATCGCGTGGCCGGTGAGCTCGGCGCGGCCCTCCCGCGGAAGACCGTCGCCCGCTGCGATGTGGAACTGGGCGCGCGCGAGATCGACTCCCGTGAGAAGCTCGGTAACGGGGTGCTCGACCTGGAGGCGTGTGTTCATCTCGATGAAATAGAAGCTGCCGTCGTCGGCGAGGAGGAACTCGATCGTTCCGGCGCCCCGGTAGCGAAGCGCCTCGCAGCCGCGGTGAGCGGCATCCTCCATCTCGGCCCTGAGCTCGGGAGTCAAGCCTGGTGACGGGGCTTCCTCGATCAGCTTCTGGTGGCGCCGCTGAACAGAGCAATCACGCTCGCCCAGCGTGAGGACGCCCCCCTCGCCGTCTCCGAGAACCTGGATCTCGACATGGCGCGCGCCGACGAGTGCCTTCTCGACGTACAGCGAGCCGTCCGAAAACGCCGCCTCGGCCTCCGCGGACGCGGTCTGAAAGGCTCCCTCGAGATCGTCGGCGAAGTCCACGAGCCGCATTCCGCGACCCCCGCCTCCCGCGGACGCCTTGAGCAAGAGCGGATACCCGATCGCAGCGCCGAGGTCCTGTGCCTGGACGAACGTAGCCGCGCCGTTCGAGCCGGGAACGAGCGGGATGCCGGCTGCGGCCACAGCCTCCTTCGCCACTACTTTGTCGCCCATCATCTCGATGGTCTCGGGGCGAGGACCGATGAAGACGAGATCGTTGTCCTCGCACGCGCGCGCGAAATCGGCGTTCTCGGCCAGGAAGCCCCAACCGGGATGAACCGCCTCGCAGCCGGTCGTAACCGCCGCCGCGACAAGGGAAGGGATATTCAGGTAGCTGTCAGCCGGCGCCGGCGGTCCGACGTGGACAGCACGGTCGGCGAGCTCGACATGCAGCGAGTCCCGGTCGGCCGTCGAGTACGCCGCAACGGTCTCGACACCGAGCTCGCGGCAGGCCCGGATGAGCCGGACGGCGACCTCGCCCCGGTTGGCGATCAGTACTTGCTTGAACATCAGGGCGCTCGGAGAGTGAGCCGCGGGCTCACGGCCTAAAGGGCGTCTAGGAGGCGGCCGTTCAGCGGCTCGAGCTCGAAGAGCAGCGTCCCGTACTCGACCGCCTGCTCGTTCTCGACGCAGACTCGACGGACGAGCGCCTCGTGCTCGGCCTTGACCTCGTTCATGAGCTTCATCGCCTCGAGGATGCAGAGCGTCTGGCCGGGCTCGACCGCGTCGCCGACGTCGACGAAGGGTTCTGCCCCCGGGGACGGCGCGCGATAGAACGTGCCCACCATCGGCGCCTCCACGCGGATGAGGTCGTTCGTCGCCGGCTCGGGGAGCGGAGGCTCCAACACCGTGCCGGCCGCAGCTGCGGCTGCCGCCGCGGCAGCGGCGACCGCCTCACTCGGTTCGTCCGTCCTGCGAACGGTGAGCCGCGTTTCCCCTTCCTCGATCGTTACTTCGGCGATCCCGGATTCCTGGACGATCCTGATCAGCTCGCGGATGCGCTCCGTCTCGGCCCGCTCGACACCCGCGCCTTCCGGATGGTCGCGGCGACCCCTGCTTCGAATCGAACGGAGGAGAGGTTCCGCCTCCTCGCCGAAGAGCGCGAGCAGCAGGAGCTCCTCCTCGCTCGCCGCGAGCCCGGCCGCCTCGGACCGAAGATGGTCGAGATCGAGCGGAGGCTCCTCGGCGACTCCGTCGCTGAGGAGGCCGACCGCGCGCCGGACGGTCGGGTCGACCGGCCCCGGCGGCGTCCCGTACCAGCCCTCGAGCAGCGCGCGCAGCTCGTCGACGACCGTGACGTAGCGCGTGGCGGAGAGCACGTGCAGGAGCGCCTGCGACGCGAGGATCTGACCGATCGGCGCCGCGAGCGGTGGCCAGCCGGCCTCCCCGCGGATGCGCTGCAGCTCGTCCAGCACGTCCTCCATCCGGTCGCCGGCCGCATTTGCGCGCAGGTGCACGTCGAGCGCGGCGACGAGGCCGGCCGGAAGCCGGTGCTGGGCCGCGCGCACGCCGATCCTGGGGGCGAGCGGGCTCACCGGCTCGTCGCCGATGTGCTCGTCGACGAGGTCGGAGGCGAGCCAGAGCGCTTCGGTGTTCACGCCGGAGCCGAGCCCGAGGCCTTCGAGCGCCGCCGCCAGCGTGTTGCCGGCGGCGCCCTGGCAGTAGAGCCCGACCGGAAGGCCGCTCGCCTCTCCGAGAGCGACGACGAGCTCGTCGGCCCGGTGCGGCTCGAGCGACCCCGAGGGGTCGTGGATCAGGACCCGCGAGGCGCCGAGCTCGGGAAGCTTGCGCGCCTGCTCGACGAGCATGTCGGTCTCGCCCGTGCGGCCCGGGCTGTACACGAGCCCGGCGTGGAACGCGCCCCCGGCACTCGTGATCGCCGCACCTGCCTCGCGCAGGTTCGAGACGTCGTTGAGC
>JACCYG010000233.1 GCA_013696595.1 Actinomycetota bacterium
GAAGAGGCCCTCGAGGCCGCTTCCTGAGCGATATCGCCGGGTTCGCCTAACCCATTTTGGAAGACGAGTGGAGCGCGTTCGCGACCTATTTCCCCAACGACGTCGTCGAGCGCAACGGCTCCTCGTACATCGCACTCACCCTGACGAGCGTAGCTCCGGAGAGCTCGTCGCTCGACTGGGCGCTCATGGGCAAGCGCGGGAGCAGACGGAGCCGCAGGACCTCAGGGTCCCGCGGGTCCCGCAGGCCCGACCGCGGGCCAGGAGGGACCTGCAGGTCCGCACGGGCCCACAGGCCCGCAGGGACCCAAGGGCGACCCTGGCGCGGACGGCGCGCAGGGCCCGGTAGGCCCGGTCAATGTCTTCGTCCGAACGGCGACCTTCGCGAGCGTCACAATGGCTCAGATCTCGTGCAACGCTGGCGAGAGTACGATGGGCGGCGGTTACGACTACACCGGCACCAACGTCCGGCCCCTTACGAGCCAGCCCATCCCGAACACCGCCGGCGCGACGCCGACGGGCTGGAAGGTCGTGCTGAGCGCCGCCGCCTCGGGCTCGAACTACGTCGTCTGCGCCTCGTAGCGCGTCCCGATCGTCAACCCGCTTAGCAATCGAGGCGGCGTGTGCGCCGTACCGGGAAGAATGGGCGCGTGAACGTCGGGGACGTCGTCCAGGACCGTTACGAGATCGAAGAGCGTCTCGGCGCGGGTGGCATGTCGAACGTGTACTGCGCGCGCGACCGGGTCCTCGAGCGGCGCGTCGCGCTCAAGGTGCTCCACGAGCAATTCACGGATGATCCCGAATACGTCGAGCGCTTCCGACACGAGGCGCAGGCGATCGCGCGGCTCTCACACCCGAACATCGTCACGGTCATCGATCGCGGCGAATTCGAGGGACGCCAGTTCATCGTCTTCGAGAACGTCCGTGGCCAAACGCTCAAGGACGTCGTCGTGCGGGAATCGCCGCTGCCCGTTGAGCGCGCCCTCGCGCTCGTCCACCAGGCGGCACGCGGCCTTGCCTACGCTCACGAGAACGGAATCGTCCACCGGGATGTGAAGCCCCAGAACGTCCTCGTCGACCAGGACGGCGTTGCCAAGGTGACCGATTTCGGGATCGCGCGCTCCGCCGATCGCGCCGAGCTCACGCTGCCCGGAACGGTGATGGGCACGAGCGACTACAGCTCGCCTGAGCAGGCGAGCGGCGAGCGGGTCGACGAGCGGTCGGACCAGTACTCGCTCGGCGTGCTTCTGTACGAGCTGCTGACGGGTGAAGTTCCCTTCCCGGGCGACAGCCAGGTCACGGTCGCCATGCGTCATCTTCACGACCCGGTTCCAAGCGCGCGCGACCGGCGGCCCGACGTCCCCTCAGGGGTCGATGCACTCATCCGCCGCGCCATGGCGAAGCGGCCGGAGGAGCGCTTCCCCTCGACCGACGCGTTGATCGCGGCGCTCGAGGCCGGTATGGCCAAGGAGGGGAGCGCGCGCCCCGCGGCTGACGACGGCGACACCCAGATCCTCGCTCCGTCCCAGCCGCTTCGCGTTTCCGCGCCCCCGCACCGGCATGCGCGAGCGGAACGGCCGCGGGCCCGGCACAGCGGCATCCGGTGGCAGCTTCCCGCTGCGCTCGTCGTCCTCCTCCTGGGAGCGATCGCGATCGCCGTAGTCGCGTCCGACGGGGGCGACGGGGTAGGCCTGGGCGGCAACGACTCCATACGCCTGCGCGCGGTGAGCGATTACGACCCCGAGGGCGGCGACGGTGAGCATCCGGAGCTTGTTCCGGAGGCGACCGACGGCGACCCGGGCTCCTATTGGCGAACCGAGACGTACAGCGACTTCAGCAAATCGGGAGTCGGCCTCGTCCTCGACGCGGGGAAGCCGGTCGCGCTCGGAGCGCTCACGATCACGTCGGACACCCCCGGCTTCGACGCCGTCATTCAGGCAAGTGATCGCCGCGACCGCGGATTCGCGGAGGTCTCCCGCTCGCAGACGGTCGACGGGGAGCAGACGAGGTTCCAGCTCGATACCCGCGGAGCCGAATACCGGTACTACGCCATCTGGATCACCGACCTCGACGACGTCGTGCACGTGAACGAGGTACGAGCCCGATAGCGCGAGGACGCTAATAGCGAAGCGACGCCCGCCGGTCGTGGCGCTCGACGGCCAGCTGGACGAGGCGGTCGAGGAGCTCCGGGTATGGGATCCCTGAGGCTTCGAAAAGCTTCGCGTACACGCTCGTCGACGTGAAGCCCGGGATCGTGTTCAGCTCGTTCACGATTACCTCGCCGTCTGGGCGCACGAAGAAGTCGACCCGGGCCATCCCCTCGCAGTCGGCGGCGACGAACGAGCTCACGGCGAGCTCCTGCACGCGGGCGAGCGCCTCCTCCGAGACCCGCGCGGGGACGACGAGCTCCATCCCGCCCTCGTCGTACTTCGCCGAGTAGTCGTACCAGTCGCTCGAGAGCGGGACGATCTCGCCGGGGAGAGACGCGATCGGGCTCTCGTTGCCGAGGACGCTGCACTCGACCTCGACCCCCTCCAGAAACTCCTCGAGCAAGATCTTCTCGTCGTGCTCGAACGCGAGCGCGACGGCGTCGGCTAGGTCCTCAGGCGCCCGGACGATCGAGATGCCCACGCTCGAGCCGAGGCGCGCGGGCTTGACGACGACCGGGAAGCCGAAGGGGCTCTCGACACGGTCGCGGTCCCAACGCCGGACGGTGGCACTCTTCGCGATCGGGATTCCCTTGTCGCGCATGACGGACTTGAAGAGGTCCTTGTCCATGCAGAGCGCCGAGGCGGTCACGCCCGAACCGACGTAGGCGACACCCGCAAGCTCGAGGAGGCCCTGGACAGTGCCGTCCTCGCCGAACGGCCCGTGCAGCACTGGAAAGACGACGTCGACCTCGCCGAGGGGATCCGGGGCCCGGCCTCCGGTCGGGATCGGAAGGCCCGCGTCCGAGTCGCCGTCTGTCGACGCAGCGGCGGTCGGATCAGCAGCCGCCGCGCCAGCGAGCTGGCCGCGGACAGGGCGCGGAAGCTGCCAGCGCCCGTCGCGTGAGATCTCGATGGATCGCACGTCATAACGCGCCGGGTCGAGCGCCGCGATCACCGAGCGCGCCGATGTAACGGAGATCTCGTGCTCGCTCGAGCGCCCACCCATCACGACTGCGACGCGGAGCTTCCTCAACGCGGTCTCCGCGTCAGGGGGACGGGACGAACTTCCCGACGAAGATGGTCACGGTGCTCCCGGGCTCGGCCCGCACGCCGCCGGACGGGCTCTGGTCGAGAACCTTGTTCTCGAGCGTCGGGTCGTCGGTGTCCTGGTTGCGAACCTTCACCTTGAAGCCCGCCTCATCGAGTGTCTGCTCAGCCTCCTCGCGGTCCTGGCCGACCACGTTCGGGACGGACTTCGACTCAGGTCCGGAGGAGACCGTGATCCGGACGGTCGACCCCTTGGTCGCCTTCTCGCCCGGGTCGGGGTTCTGGGCGAAGACGTACCCTTCGGGGACCTCGTCCGAGGGAGCGCTGTCGACTGTGGGCTCGAAGCCGTTCGCGCGAAGCTCGGCCTCGGCGCTCTCCTGCGGCTGCCTCAGGACGTCGGGGACCTCGATCAGCTCTCGGCCCTTCGAGACCCGAAGCGTGATGACCGAGCCTTCGACCACAGTCTCGCCCGCCGCCGGCTTTTGCCCGATCACCTCGCCCGGGTCCTTCGCCGAGAAGACCTCGACCCCTCTCGAGCGGAGATTGACCTTCTGCAGCGCGTCCTCCGCGTTCTCGAACGTCATGCCGACGACGTCCGGAACGGGGGTCGTGGGCGCTCCGGTCGAGACGACAAGCGTCACCGTCTCCCCCTTGGCGATCTCCGTCCCCTCCTTCGGGCTCTGGTCCGCGACGATCCCGGCGGCGAACTCCGTGCTCGGGCGCTTGTCTACCTCGGCCTTGAGACCGAGCTTCGCAAGCTGGGCCTCGGCGAGCTCTTCCTCGAGCCCGATCAGCGGCGGCACGGCGACCGGCCGCGACTCGTCGAGCTCCTGCTGGATCTGGGAGTAGACGTACCAGCCCGCGAGGCCCGCGGCGGCGAGGAGGAGCGCGACGAGGAGCCAGGGCACGACGCGTCGGCGCTTGCGCGGCGGTTCGCGGTAGCCGTAGTCGGGTGGATACGCGGGAGGCCGGCGCGGCGGCGCGGCGGATGACCGCGGCGGGAGCACGCGCGTGCCGGGATCGCGGTCGATCACCCGGGTCGCCGACGTCTCCGGCCCGGTCAGGAGCGCCGTGGCCGCCGCGGTCGTCTCGGGCGAGACGGGGATCCCGGCCTCGAGGCGGTCGAGATCAGCGCTGAACTCCTCCGCCGACTGGTAGCGGTCGTGGGGATCCTTGGCGAGCGCGCGCAGGACGATCTGGTCGAGCTCGGGCGGAATCTCGGATCGGTGCTCCGAGGGCGGCCGCGGCGCTTCGTTCAGGTGCTTCATCGCGATCTCGATCGGCGTGTCGCCGTTGAAGGGCGTCTTCCCGGTCAGCATCTCGTAAAGGACGATGCCGACCGAATAGAGATCAGACGCGGCCGCGACGGGAGCTCCGCGCGCCTGCTCGGGCGAGAGGTACTGCGCAGTGCCCATGATCGAGCCGACCTCGGTCATTTGCGAGGCGCCCGCGCGGGCGATCCCGAAGTCCGTCACCTTGACGCGATCCTCGGCGCCGAGGAGCACGTTGTGCGGCTTGATGTCGCGGTGGATGATCCCGTGCCGGTGGGCGAAGCGAAGCGCGCCGAGGATGTGCTTGGCGTATCCGATGGCGAGCGCGAGCGGCAACGGGCCGCGCGTCATGATCAGCTCCTTGAGCGTCCGGCCCTCGATGACCTCCATCGCGATGTACGGCTGTCCCTCGGCTTCCCCCCGGTCGTAGATCGAGACGATGTTCGGGTGCGAGAGGGAGGCCGCAGACTTCGCCTCCCGGCGAAAGCGCTCGTTGAAGTTGTCGTCGCTTGCGTAGCGCTCGCTCAGGATCTTGATCGCGACACGGCGGCCGAGATCCTCGTCCTCGGCCAGGTAGACGTTCGCCATCCCGCCCGAGCCCAGCTTTCGGAGGATGCGATAGCGCCCGTCGAAGAGGGTGTTGATGAGCGTGTCGCCCGAAATGGCCATCTGGATCTAGGTTAGTTACCGACTCCTCGGAGCAGCGCTTCCATGATCGCCTTCGCGATGGGAGCAGCGGTCGAGCCGCCCACGCCGTCCTGATTTTGGAGGTAGACCGCGACCGCGACCTGCGGGTTGCCGGCCGGCGCGAACGCGATGAACGAGGTGTCGTTCTCGTTCTCGCGCCCCGTCTCGGCGGTCCCGGTCTTCCCCGCCACCTCGATGCCGGAGATCTGTGCGGACGTCGCCGTCCCGGACTCCACGACTCGTACCATCATGTCCGTCAGGACGGCTGCCGTCTCCGCCTTCATCGCCCGCCTCCACTCGTCGCGCGTCGTTCGCGTGATGATCCCGCCGTCGGGCGCGACGATTCGCGAGACGACGTAGGGACGCATGACCCTGCCCTCGTTCGCCACGGCCGCAGCCACCATCGCCATCTGGAGCGGAGTCACGAGCATTCGCTCCTGGCCGAACCCCAGGCGGCCGGGATCGATTGCGTTCGGGTCGTCCGGGTCGTAGAGCTTGCCCTTCGAGTAGAGGCCGCTCGGCGTACGCTCCTCGGACGGCGTCTCGAGCGGTGGATCCTCGTAGAAGCCGAACCGCTTGGCGTACTCGAGGATCAGCTTCGGTCCGAGCTTCTTCCCTAGCTCGCAGAAGACCGAGTTGATCGAGTTCTCGACCGCCTCGGAGAAGTCGACGTCGCCGAAGACGTGAGGCCCGGACTGGTCGGAGTAGTTCGAGACGCGCTTCCCGTACTCGATGCAGTAGCCCCGGTCCGTGAAGCGGCTCGAGGGCGTATATCTGCCCGAGTCGAGCGCAGCCGCGGCCGTCACGATCTTGAACGTCGAGCCCGGGATGAAGACCGGCCCCTGCGTCGCCCGGTTCAGAAGGGGCGAGGCGGGCTCGCAGGACGCCTGCACGTTCGTCGCGCGGCGGTAGCTCTTCTCGATCAGGTTCGGGTCGTAGGTCGGGCTCGACGCCATCACGAGCACGCGGCCGGTCGAGGGCTCGAGAGCGACCGCCGCGCCGCACTCCCCGGCGAGCCCGCTCCTCGCCACGCGCTGGGCGCGGATATCGATCGTCGTGATGACGTCGTTGCCCTGCTGCGTGATCCCCTTCAGCTTGTCGATCGTCCGGTCGACGATCGTGCTCAAGTTGGCGTTCGAGCCCGTCAGGTAGTCGTTGAGCGACTCCTCGAGCCCTGTGCGAGCGCGCTCGATCGTCGAGTAGCCGACGACCTGGGCGGCGAGCCCGTCCGACGGATAGGTCCGGAGGTACCAGTCGTTCCCCTGCACCTTCTTCTTCCGGTTCCGCGCGAGAACCGTTCTTCCGTCGGACGCGTAGACGAGGCCGCGCTTGATCGTGAGCTGGCGCACGACGAGGTTCGGGTTCCCCTGGCGAGCCTCGAGCTCGGGGGCGCGCCAGAGCCAGTACGTCGACATCGCGACGAGCGCGACGAAAAGGACGGAGAAGACGAAGAAGAGGCGGCGGATCTGCGGGTTCACCGCTCGGCTCCGCGGTTCACGTGGTTGGAGACGATCAGCAGGAGCCCGAGCAGGACGAAGTTCGCGACGATGCTCGAGCCTCCGTACGAGACGAACGGAAGCGTGATGCCCGTGAGCGGGATCAGTCCGCTGACGCCGCCGATGATGATGAACGCCTGGATCGCGAGTGCCGACGTAAGCCCTGCAGCGAGCAGCTTCGAGAACCCGTCGTCCGCCTGCATCGCGATCCGGAAGCCGCGGTAGACGAACACGAGGTAAAGCGTGATCAGGGCGGCGGCCCCGGCGAGGCCGAGCTCCTGTGCGATCGCGGAGTAGATGAAGTCTGTCTCGAGGTAGGGGATGTAGGTCGTCCCGGCGTCGGTGATCAGGACCCCGCGGCCGAGGCCCTGCCCGAAGAGGCCTCCGCCCGCGATCGCGTAGATCGACTGGACGAGCTGGTAGCCCTGCTCGTAGGGGTCCGCCCACGGGTCGAGCCAGATCGAGATCCGGTCGGCGATGTGCGGTGCGATCTGGTAGACGCCCCAGGCGCCGAGTGCGAACATGACGAGGCCGATCACGACATAGGGCCATCGCGCCGTGGCGATGTAGACCATCGCGAGGAAGATCGAGAAGTAGAGGAGTCCTCCGCCGAAGTCCTTGGTCTGGACGAGAACGAGCATCGCGCCGCCCCAGATGACGAGGAGCGGTCCGAAGTGCTTGGGCGAAGGCAGGCCGTACCGGCCGATCCCCATCGAGAGCATCTCGCGGTTGTCGCGCAGGTAGCCCGCCAGGAAGACCACGAGAAAGACCTTCGCGAACTCTCCCGGCTGGAACGTGAGCGGGCCGATGTGGACCCAGAGCGTCGCGCCGTTGATCGTCGTCCCGAGGCCGGGTACGGCCGGGAGCGCGAGAAACACGATTGCCGCGATCCCGAGCGTGTACTTGATGCGATCGAGCGCGCGATGGTCGCGCAGGAAGAAGAGAAGCCCGGCGAGGAGCACGACGCCGACGACGACCCAGACGCCTTGCCGGAGCGCGCGGTCCGGCTCGATCCGGTAGATCATCGTGAGCCCGATGGCGGTGAGAAGACCGGCGATCGGGAGGAGGTAGGGATCCGCGCTCGGAAGCGCGACACGGAGCGCGAGGTGCGCGGTGAGGAAGAGCGCGAAAAAGAAGGCCGCGTACGAGAGCGACGCGGTCGAGAACTCGGGCACTTCCTGGCTTGCGAGGTAGACGCTCGCGAAGCCCGTTACCGTCAGCAGCCCGACGGCGAGCAGGTTCAAGAGCTCGCGGTTGCGCAGGCTCAGCGGCCTCAAGGGACGGCGGCTCCCTCGTACTCGTCGACGCGGTCTCGAGCGGCGTCGTAGCTCGTGAGATCGTGGTCGAAGAGAGCGACGCGCTCTTCCTGCGAGAGCTGGGCGGCGCGCACGTCGCTCGTGTAGCGAGCCCGGTAGAGCGAGACTCCGGGCGCGAGGTCGTACGGAAGCCCCTGGAAGACGGCGACGCGACCGCCGTCCCCCGCCCCGACGAAGTGGGAGTTCGTGAGGCCCCAGAGCGCGAGGAGGAAGATCAGTGTGACGACCACGAGCGCCGTCAGCACGAGGATCAAGCGCCGGGCGACGCGCCGCTCGGGGCCGGGCGAAGCCGTCCTCGGCGCGGGCTTCTCCTGGACGGCCTCCCAGCCGGCCTCGGTGCGTTCAGCGGGCGGCTCGATGACCGTTTCCTCCGGCCGGCTCACCTGCGTCGGTGCCTGGAGGCCCGAGAGGGTGTCCTCGAGATCCTCCGCCGTCCCCTGGCCGTCGGTGTTGAGCTGAGCCGTCTTTTCGAGCGCGGGCGAGCCGGATTCGACGGCGAAGAGGACGACGGTGACGTTGTCCTCCCCGCCCCGGCGGTTCGCCGCCTTGACGAGCGCCTTCGCCGCTGACTCGAGATTCTTGTGCTCGTGGACGATGCGGACGATGTCCTCGTCGCCAACCATCGTCGTCAGGCCGTCGGAGCAGAGGAGGAAGATGTCGCCGGCCTCCGCGTCGATCTCGGCCGTGTCCACGTCGACCTCAGCGTCCGTGCCGAGCGCGCGGGTGATCACGTTGCGCTGCGAGTGTTGATCCGCGTCCTCGGGCCGAAGGCGGCCGCTTCGCACGAGGTCTGCGACGAGCGAGTGGTCCTGCGTCAGCTGGTCGATGCTGCCGCCGCGGATCCGGTAGGCCCGCGAATCGCCCACATGTCCGATGGCGATCCCGTCGCGCTCGACGAGTACTGCGGTGACGGTCGTTCCCATCCCGGAGGTCTCGCGATCAGACCGAGCGCGCTCGTAGATGCGCCGGTTGGCCTCCTGC
>JACCYG010000239.1 GCA_013696595.1 Actinomycetota bacterium
TCTTACCCCCGTTCGGGTCAGCACCCGGGCGGTTCGAATCCGAATCTCCGGGTACCGCGCAATCCCATGGACGTAAAGGCTCTCGGTCACGCGGGGCTCCACGGTTGGCGCGAGAAGGCCGCCGACCGCGTCGCGCGGCGGGCGCCCGTCGCCGACGACGTCGCGCGTGCGGCGCTCGGCTTCTTCTTTTTCGCGGTCTCGCTCCGCTACGTGCTGAAGACGCTTCGCGACGTCGCGCGGGAACTCCGCGCCTAGTGGTCGAGCGCGCGATCGACACTGCTTCCGCTCACCCCGTGGCGAATCCTCGCCGCCGCGACGGGCTTCGCCCGGCGCGGCTCAGAACAGCTCGGAGAGAATCCTCCGCCTGAAATCAGCACGGCCGCCGGAGGCGGCCGGATTTCAGGCGGATTCTTCGGCGAGCTCTTCGGGGTCGACCGAGCGCCCGCCCTCGGTGACGAGGGTCGGGCGAAGGTTCCGCTCGATCGTCTCCTTGGTGATCACGCACTTGTTCACGTCCTTCCTGGACGGAAGCTCGAACATCACGTCGAGGAGTGCGTGCTCGATGATCGAGCGAAGGCCGCGCGCGCCGGTCTCGCGCTCGAGCGCCTTGTCAGAAATCTCCCAGAGCGAGTCCTCCGTGAAGATGAGCTCGATCGAGTCGTAGTTGAAGAATCGCTGGTACTGCTTGACGAGCGCGTTCTTCGGCTCGAGCAGGATGCGGACGAGGTCCTCCTTCGTCAGCTGGTGCACGGCCGACACGACCGGGAGCCGGCCGATGAACTCGGGGATGAGCCCGTAGGAGAGGAGATCCTCCGGCATGACCTCGGAGAGAAGCTCCGTGGCCTCGACGGACTTCCGCGACTTGATGTCCGCGCCGAACCCGACCGCGTTCTTGCCGATGCGCTTGCCGATGATCTTCTCGAGCCCGGCGAACGCGCCGCCGCAGATGAAGAGGATGTTCGTCGTGTCGATCGAGAGGAACTCCTGGTGCGGGTGCTTGCGCCCGCCCTGGGGAGGCACGGACGCCACCGTTCCCTCGAGAATCTTCAGGAGCGCCTGCTGGACGCCCTCACCCGAAACGTCGCGCGTGATCGAGGGGTTGTCGGCCTTGCGCGCGATCTTGTCGACCTCGTCGATGTAGATGATCCCGGTCTCGGCCTTCTTCACGTCGAAGTCGGCCGCCTGGATCAGCTTCAGGAGGATGTTCTCGACGTCCTCTCCGACGTAGCCGGCCTCGGTCAGCGCCGTGGCGTCGGCAATCGCGAATGGAACGTTCAGGATGCGCGCGAGCGTCTGCGCGAGGAGCGTCTTGCCGCAGCCCGTGGGGCCGAGGAGGAGGATGTTCGACTTCTGGAGCTCGACCTCGCCTTCGGTCGTCGACATCTGGACGCGCTTGTAGTGGTTGTAGACCGCCACCGCGAGCGTCCGCTTGGCTTCCTCCTGGCCGACGACGTAGTCGTTCAGGACGGAGTAGATCTCCTGCGGGCGAGGAAGGTTGTCGAGGTCGAGCTGGGCCGGAGACGTCAGCTCCTCGTCGATGATCTCGTTGCAGAGATCGATGCACTCGTCGCAGATGTAGACGCCGGGGCCGGCGATCAGCTTCTTGACCTGCCGCTGGCTCTTCCCGCAGAAGCTGCAGAGGAGTTGCTCGTTTCCGTCGGTTGCTCTCGCCACGTCTCTTTACCTTGTAGCGTCGAAATCGTCTGACCGGCTAGCCGTTGCGGCTAGGCGGCGGCGACGACTCCTGTTCCTCGTTGGCTCACGACGGTGTCGATGATCCCATACTCCTTCGCTTCGTCCGCGGTCATGAAGTAATCGCGCTCCATGTCCTTCGAGACCTTGTCGAGCGGCTGGCTCGTATGGCCGGCGACGATCTCTTCCAGCTTTCGCTTCAGATTAAGTGTCTCGCGGGCCGCGATCTCGATGTCCGTCGCCTGGCCCTGGAAGCCGCCGGAGACTTGATGGATGAGGACCTTCGCGTTCGGCGTCGCCATCCGCTTCTCGGGCGCTCCGGCCGCAAGGAGAAGAGCGCCCATCGACATGGCGATCCCGACGCAGATCGTCTGGATGTCGGGCTTCACGTACTGCATCGTGTCGTAGACGGCGAGGCCCGCGTAGACGGACCCGCCCGGCGAGTTGATGTAGAGCGAGATGTCCTTGTCGGGGTCCTCGGACTCGAGATGGATGAGCTGCGCCACGATGAGGTTCGCGATCTGGTCGTCGATGGGTGTGCCCAGGAAGATGATGCGCTCGTTCAAGAGGCGCGAGTAAATGTCGAACGCGCGCTCGCCTCTCGACGTTTGCTCGACGACCATCGGGATCAAAGGGCTCATCGTGTTGGTGCCTCCTCGCTACCTGGGGTCCAGATCTTCAGCCCGGAGGGAGCTTTCTCCTTCTCCGGAGTCCAAAGTTTGTCTCGCGCCCGGGCCACGTCGACCGGGATCTTCTTGACTTCCGACACGACCTGGTCGAGGGCGCGCTTCAGACGCAGGTCGCCTCGAAGCTGCTCGAACCCGCCGCGCTCATGCATGAGCTTCAAGGTTTCGTCGGAGTCGTCGGTGTCGTCGGACTGGTCCCGCACGAACTCTTCGACCTCGGCATCCGAGATCTCGACATCGAGCTTCTCCGCGAGCGCGTCGAGGACGAGCTCGCGCTTGAGCGCCCGCTCGGCCTCTTCGCGCAGGCGCTCGAGCACCTGCGGTTGGGATTGACCCGTCATGGTCAAGTACGTCTCGACGGCAACGCCGCGCCGCTCGAGCGAACGGGTCATCCCCGTCCAGAGCTCGACTGCGCGCCGGTCGACGAGCGCCGCGGGCACGTCCACCTGCGAGGCGGCGACCAGGGCGTCCACCGTGTCCTCACGGAATTTCCCCTCGAGCTCGGCCTTGATTGCTTCGCCGAGCCGGCCTTCGATGTCGGCGCGAAGCTCTGCCAGCGTGTCGAACTCGCTGGCAGCTCGCGCGAGCTCGTCGTCGAGGTCGGGCAGCATGCGCTCCTTGATCTCCTTGACCGTCACGTCGACGGCCGCCGTCCTCGTCTCGTCGACCGCGAGGTCGACCGTCTTCGTCTCGCCGGCGGTCATTCCGACGAGCGGCTCTTCGATCTCCTCGATGAGGCGGCCGCCTCCCACGTCCGCCACATAGTCGCGCTGCGTGCCGGTCGCCTCTCCGCTCAGGTCGAGGACGACCGTGTCGCCGACCGCAACGGGTCGATCCGTGAC
>JACCYG010000245.1 GCA_013696595.1 Actinomycetota bacterium
GGCTGGTACTGCTGGAGCACCCAGACGTCCGCCACGCCGCTGTGCCGGCAGTTGGAGAGTGGAAAGTCGATCAGCCGGTAGAGCCCGCCGTACGGAACCGCCGGTTTGGCCCGCTCTTCCGTAAGGACGTCGAGCCGCCCGCCCTCGCCGCCCGCGAGGATGAGTGCAAGGACCTTCGGTCGTGTGATCTCCATCCGGCGAGCGTAGCGGCCCAAGGGCCCTCACCGGGGCCGGGCGTACCGCGCTCCGAGCTCGGCTGCGTTTTCCTCGAGCCATGTGCGCAGCGAGCGCCGGCCGTTCGGCGGCTCGTCCGACGTGAGGGCGCTGGCCATCAGCGCATCGAGCTCTTCGCGCGTCAGCACGGTGTCACGAAGCGCAACGCCGGTGGCCCGGCCGAGGGCGAGTGCGAGCGACGCCGCTGCCCGCACGATCCGGGCTCTGCTCCCGACTGCAGCGGCGATCATGCGAACGAGCTCCTCGAATCGTAGGTCTCGGGCCCGACGGCGTCGAGCGTCAGGTCGTCGGAGCGGGAGCCCGCTGCGACCGCGATCTCCGCGACGTCCTCCGCCAGGACGGGCTGGATACGGTAGCGGCCGTCGCCCGGGATCACGAACATCGGGAAGCGGCGAAGGAGCCATGCGACGTTGTTCAGCAGGATGTCCTCCTGTCCGGCGACGAGCGTCGGGCGAACGATCGCGTGCGAGATGCCGGCGGAGCGAAGCTCGCGCTCCACGGCCGCCTTGGCCCGAAAATAGGGAAACGGTGACTGCTCGGAAGCGTTCGTGACGCTGACCTGGACGATGCGTGCCACGCCCGCCTGGCGCGCCGCGGCGTAGAGCGCCTTCGTCCGGACGACCGTATCCTCGAACGTCGCTGTCGCGGTAGGGAAGCGGATCCAATACGTGTTGTAGAGGACCCGCGCGCCTCGCAGGCCCTCCGCAAGCGCATCGAGGTCGCCGAACGCATAGGGCACGACGTCGACTCTGCCGGCGAGCGGGTGGCCCTCACCCGTCTTCCGCGTGAGCGTCCTCACGGCCACCCCATTCGCCAGCAGCCGTTCGGCGATATAGCGGCCGGTATACGAAAAGGCGCCCGTGACGACGGCGAGCTCGCCGGCCACGCGTCACGACCACCCGAGCTCGTCGAGGCGGTCCTCGTCGATGCCGAAGTGGTGCGCGATCTCGTGCAGGACCGTGATGCGGATCTCGTCCTCGAGGACGGCCGGGTCGTCGCCGAACTCCTCCTCGAGCGGCTTGCGGTAGATCGCGATCTTGTCGGGAAGCACCCCTGCGTAGCCCGAGTCCCGATCGACGAGCGGGATACCGAGGTAGAGGCCGTACAGGTCGGGGTCCTCGGCGTTCTCGTCCTCGACGACGATCGCCACGTTCGACATCGCGGCGCGAAGCTCGGCCGGAAGCGACTCGACCGCGCGCTGTACGTGCTCCTCGAAGGTCAAGGATCGCCTAGTACGAGGGACGGAGCGGCGGCGGGCGACCGGCTTGGAAGAACTTGATCGTGAGGAGGCCGAAGACAAAGCCGCCGATGTGCGCGAAGTACGCGACCCCGCCGCCCGCCGTGGGATGCGTGAACGAGTAGCCGCCTTCGACGAGCTGGAAGAGGAACCAGAGGCCGAGATAGACCACCGCAGGAATCGGGATGAAGAAGATCGGCGCGATCCAGGTGAGGACCCGCCCGCCGGGGTGAAGCAGGATGTACGCGCCGAGGACGGCCGCGATCGCACCGGACGCGCCGAGGTTGGGCACGGCTGCGTCTTCAGCGGAGCCGTACTGGAGTGTCACGAACGTCTGGGCGGCGGTCGCCGCCAGACCGCCGAGGACATAGAAGACGATGAAGCGGATGCGGCCGAGCGTGTCCTCGACGTTGTTCCCGAAGATCCAGAGGAACAGCATGTTACCGAGCAGGTGGGCCCAGCTCCCGTGCATGAATATCGACGTGAAGATGTTCGTCGTCCAGCTGTCGCCGATCTGGTCGCACGAGCCCTCGACCTCACACGGCTGGTAGGCGCCGTCGTCGACCGACGCGAGGAAGCCCTGGCCCTGGCCAGCGTCCTCGTAGAGGATCCAGACGAGGACGTTCGCGGCGATGAGCGCGACGGTGAGGACGGGGAAGGTCCGCGTCGGGACGTTGTCCTTGATCGGGAGCACGCGTTCTCCCTTACCG
>JACCYG010000031.1 GCA_013696595.1 Actinomycetota bacterium
TATGCGTACTGGCCGTCGAACGGCTCCCAGTCGACGGGTTCCCGTGGGAACGCCCAGTCGAAGACCGGCGTCCCGTCGAGCGCCGCCGACATGAAGAGGTTCCAGATCGTCGCGGGAAAGGACCCGCCGCTGACGCGGATTCCGTGCACGTTCGACATCTCGATCTGCGCGTTCGGGTAGCCGACCCAGACCGCGGTGGCCAGGTTCGGCGTATAGCCGACGAACCAGGCGTCGGCGTAGTTGTCGGTCGTCCCCGTCTTGCCCGCTGCAGGCCGACCGATGTTCGCACCCGTTCCGGTGCCTGCCTGGATGTTCCGCTCGAGGATCTTCGTCACCTCGTAGGCGACCCCATCCGAGAACACGCGCCGCCGTTTCGGCTTTCCCCACCCGGCCTGGTCGTCGACGGTGCCGTCGGCGAGGACGACCTTGCGGATCGCCATGGGGTTGGAGTAGATCCCCTTGGCAGCGAGCGTCGCGTACGCCGAGGCCATCTCGAGCACCGAGACCGAGTTGGAGCCGAGACCGATCGAGGCCACGGGCTCGAGCTTCGTCCGGATGCCCATGCGACGCGCGATCTCCGCGACGTTCTCCGGGCCGACGTCGAGGGTGAGGCGCGCGTAGACCGTGTTGTCCGAGCGCAGCGTCGCCGAGGCGATGTTGACGACGCCCACATAGGACTTGTCGTAGGTCTCGACCTCCCAGACGCAGTTCGGGTCGACCGCTTCGCTGCAGGTCGGATCGGGTTGCCACCGGAACGGTGCGGAGAGGTAGTTGGTCGCGCTCGGGTTGATGCCCTCCTCGACCGCCTCGGTGAGGACGAACGTCTTGAATGCAGAGCCCGCCTGCCGCCGTCCCTGCGCGGCGAGGTTGAACTGGAGGTTCCTCTTCTGCGGCGCGACGGCCGTCATCGCGCGGATCGCCCCGCTCGCGGGGTTCATCGAGACGATCGCGGAAGCCGGGTCGGTTTTGGACGGAAGCGTCCGCTTGATCGCCGAGACGGCGGCTCTCTGGAAGCGCGGGTCAATCGTCGTGTAGACCTTCAACCCGCCACTTCGAACCGTGCTCGCGCCGTACTTCTTGATCAGGAGGTCGCGCACGTAGCTGAAGAAGTACGGCTCGCGGATCTTCGTGTAGAGCTGTCCACGGCGCAGCAGGATCCGGGCCTCCACCGCCTTC
Organism: Actinomycetota bacterium; assembly: GCA_013696595.1. GTDB lineage: Bacteria > Actinomycetota > Thermoleophilia > Gaiellales > Gaiellaceae > JACCYG01. Next base: position 1,177 of record JACCYG010000031.1, read on the forward strand.
TCGTACCGCTCGATCGGGACGTAGCCCGCGTCGTACATCGCCCTCAGCACGTCGTTTCGCCGCGCGACCGCCTCGTCCGGGCGCTCGAACGGATCGAACGCGGACGGAGCCTGCGGGAGCCCGGCGAGCGTCGCGGCCTCGACGAGGTTCAGCTTCTTCGCCGGCTTCGCGAAGTAGGTCTGGGCGGCCGCCTCCGCTCCGTACGCGTGGTTTCCGAAGTAGACCTGGTTCAGGTACGTCTCGAGGATCTTTTCCTTCGACCACGCGGAGTCCAGCTTGAGGGCCAGGCACGCTTCCTTCGTCTTGCGCGTAAACGAACGCTCGTTCCCGATGTAGAGGTTGCGCACGAGCTGCTGCGTGATCGTGGATCCACCCTCGACGATCCGTCCCGACTCCAGATTCTTGAAGAGCGCTCGGGCGATGCCCGAGACGTCGAGACCCGCATGCTCGTAGAAGCGGCGGTCCTCGATCGCGACCGTCGCGCGCGCGAGCGCCGGTGACATCTCCCGGAGCTCGCGGGGCTGGCGGTTCTTCTCGGCGGGGATGGAGCCGAGGAGCGACCCGTTCGCTGCGTAGATGAACGTGTTCGCGCCGATCGGGATCGGACGGAGCGACTCGAGGCTGCAACTCTGGCTGAGCGCGGCGGCCGAGCCGAGAGTGCCCGCGACGATCGCGGAGATGAGGAGGAGGGCGGCCCCGACGACCCCGAGGATGAGCGCACGCTTCCTCGCGCGGCGCTCCTGGAGACGGCGCTTCCGGTCCCGGCGGCGGTGGGTCGAGTGGGGGCTTCCGTTGCCGTTGCCGTTTCGCCCGCGGGCGTTGCCGTTTCGCCCACGGCCGTTTCCGGCCGGCCGACCCTTCCCGTTTCGGCCTCGGCTCGGCGGCACTAGCCGAAGATCCCCTCGGCGCGCAGGCGCCGATGGACGGCCTGGCGGATCGCCGCCTCGACCGGCTGCGCCCGGCCCGGGCGCGCCCAGGCTTCGACCGTCACGACGGCCGTGGAGGTCGCTGTCTCGAAATCGGTCACAGTTGCCCTCGGTTCTTTATCGGACACCGCCTCGGAGGCCGCAAGTGCCTCTTCCTCGAGCAACGACACGACCCGGTCGAGATCGGAGGAGAGCGGCACGGGCACCCTGACCTGGGCCAGGTGCTCCGAGCCGGCGATCGTCGCGTTTCTGATCGTATCCAAGGCAAGCTTCTCGTTCGGGACGAAGAAGCGCTCTCCGCTCGGCGTGCTGATCGTAGTGTAGGTGAGCGAGATCTCCTCGACCGTTCCGGATGCGTCCTCGATCGTCACCTCGTCACCGAGTCGAAGCGGCTGCGTGAAGGCGATCAGCATCCCGGCGACGAAGTTCGCGAGCGTGGTCCGCGCGGCCATCCCGATCACGAGCCCGACCACGGCCGACGAGGCAAGGACCCCGCCGGCGACCGCGCGGATCTGCGGGATCACGAGCAACGCGCTCAGGATTCCGAGGGCCGCGATCGCGGCCATGATGGTCCGCCGAAGCACGCGGTAGCGTGTGAGCGCTTCGGGTGGGAGCGTCAACCGCCTCATCAGCGCGCGGTCGACGAGCTTCGCCCCCACGAGCGCGATGACGACCATCGCGCCCGCGATCGCCAGGGCCTGCCAAAGCTCGGAATCCATGTTTCCCCAGTTCTCTCAGACGAAGGCGGCTTCCTGCCGTGAACCGTTTCCCGAGCCTGAATACTGCCCTCACCCGTGAGCTCGAGAATCGTCCTCCTTTCCGTCCTCCTCATCGGCGTCACCGGCTGCGGGGAGCGCGCAGAGCCGCTCGGACAGGAGATCTCGCCCTACCCGGTCAGCGTTCGCGGAGCGGGCGACCGCCCGGCGGTCCTGAACTCGCGCCCGGAGCGCATCGTCGCGCTCGACGCCGCAGCGGCGGAGCTCGTCGGCGCACTGGGCGCCGGGGACCGGCTCGTCGGAATTCCCTCGGACGTCGTTGTCGAAGCGTCCCGTGACGCGGCGCGCGTCGTCGGCCCGGCAGGACAGGTGAGAGTCGAGACCGTCGTCGAGCTGGAGCCGGACCTCGTTGTCGCGGCGCCGACCACGGATCCGGGTGACGTAGCGCGCGCCCAGCGGGAAACGGCTGCGGCGCTCTACGTCGATCCGGACCATTCGCTCGACAGCGTCGTGCGCGCGGCTCTCGAGCTCGCCCTTCTCGTTGACGAACCGGTCGCCGGCCGACGGCTGGCGGAGTCGATTCGGCGCGCGGCGAGGGAGGTTTCGGTCAAGGTCGCTGGGAAGAAGCTCGTTCGCGCTTTCATCGATACCGGCTTCCTGGTCACGGTCCCGCACCGCTCGCTCCTCGGAGATCTCGTCCGTCGGGCCGGCGGCGAGAGTGTGGCGGGGTCGGACTCGGACGCGTTCACGCCGTGCGAGGTCATGCGGCTCGAGCCCGATGTCCTCCTCACCATCGACCAGCCCGCCGCCGTCCGGGCGCGCTTCACGCGTGCAGGCTGCGCGGCCGGCCGCGTGGACATCGTCCAGCTCCCGGAGGCGCTCTCGCGCGCGGGCCCTCGGGTCGGTGAGACGCTCGAGCGGATCGCACGAGCTCTTCACCCCGATGCCTTCGCATAGGGACCTCGACGCGATCACGATCGACGCGCTCGGCACGCTCGTCGACCTGAACGACCCGACCGAACCACTCCGGGCAGCACTCCGCGAGCGCGGCGTCGAGCGGACGACAGAGGAGGTGCGGCACGCGTTCGCGGCCGAGGCCGCGTACTACGTACCGCGCTCGCACGAGGGGCAGGACGCGAGCTCGCTCGCTCGACTTCGGCGCGAATGCGCGCGCGTCTTTCTCGTCGACCTCGGCGCCGACCTCGATCCGGACGAATTCGCCCGACCGTTCGTGGACGCGCTCTCGTTTCGGCTCGTCGAGGGGGCACGCGGCGCGCTCGATCAGCTTCGAGCGGGTGGCCTCGCCCTCGCCTGCGTTACGAACTCGGACTGCGCGTTCCCTGACCACCTCGACCAGACGGGTGTCGCCGACCGGTTCGCCGTCGTCGTCACGTCGGCCGAGGCGGGCGCGCAGAAGCCCGATCCGAGGATCTTCGCGATCGCGCTCAAGCGACTCGATGTCCCGGCCGCGCGTGCCCTTCACATCGGGGACAGCGACTCGGATCGGGAGGGCGCCCACGCGGCCGGGCTCGCCTTCGAGCCCGTCCCGCTGGCTACGCTCCCGGCGCGCCTTGGCCTCTGAGGATCAGATGAGGAAGCGCGAGCACGGCCTCGCGACACGCGCGATTCACTCGCGAGGCCTCTCGGACGCTCCAGGCGATCCGCTCGTCACCCCGATCGTGCCCTCGGCGACCTTCGCGTTCGAGACGGCCGCCGAGTTCACGCGTGTCATGACCGACGAGAAGTACGGCTTCCTCTACGGCTCGCTGCGAAACCCGACGGTCGAGGAGCTCGCCGAGACGTGCGCCGACCTCGAGGGCGCGCAGGCGGCGCAGGCCTTCGCGACAGGAATGGCGGCGATCGCCGCGGCCCTCTTCTCCAATCTCTCGCCGGGCGACAAGCTGCTCTGCCCGAGCCAGCTCTACGGCAACACCTACGCGCTCGTCGAGCAGCACGTCAAGCGACTCGGAGTCGAGGTGGTCTACCTCGATGCGACCGACGCGGCCGCCTGGGAGCAGCCCGCCCGCGTGCGCTACGTCGAGACGATCGCGAACCCGGGGTTCCCTCTCGCAGACCTGCGCGCGATCGCGGACACGAAGGGAGAAGGACTCCTCATCGTCGACAACACGTTCGCGTCCCCGGCTCTCTGCCGACCCCTCGAGCACGGAGCCGACCTCGTCTGCGAGTCCGCGACGAAGTACCTGAACGGTCACCACGACGTCATGGCCGGGGTCGTGGCGGGAAGCCGCGAGCTGGTCGAGGCGACACGGCGCTACCGGTACGAGACCGGCGGCGTTCTGGACCCGTTCCCCGCGTTTTTGCTTCGCCGCGGCCTCAAGACCCTCGCGCTCCGGATGGAACGCCATTCGCGGAACGCGCTCGCAGTCGCCCGCTTTCTCGAGGCGCACGCTGCCGTCGAGCGCGTGCACTACATTGGCCTCGAGTCCTTTCCGCAGTACGAGCTCGCGCGGCGGCAACTCGTCGACTCGGGAGGCATCCTCGCCTTCGACGTGGGCGGCGGGCGCGAGGCGGCCGAACGGGTCCTCGACGGGCTCGA
>JACCYG010000256.1 GCA_013696595.1 Actinomycetota bacterium
CTCGCGCCCCGCCTCCGCGATCAGGCCGCGCTCAACGAGGCCGGCGACGGCGGAGTCGGCTGCGACGCCGCGGATCCTGGCGATCTCGGGACGCGTGACCGGGCCGAGGTACGCGACGACCGCCAGGGTCTCGAGCGCGGCCTGCGAGAGACCCCGCTGCACCGGGCGCTCGACGAGGCGCGCGCACGCTTCGGCCGCTTCCCGCGCGGCGCGGAAGGCGTAGCCACCGGCGACCTGCTCGAGCACGATGCCGCTCTTGCCTTCGCGGTAGCGGCCTGCCAGGAGCCCGATCGCGGTCTCCACCCGCTCACCGTCCTCCTCGCTCGCGGTCGCGAGCTCCTGCACGGTCAACGGCCGCGAAGCGATCACGAGAAGCGCCTCGACCACCCGCGCGAGGCGGTCGACGGGGTTGTCGATCAGGCGGAGGTTCCGCTCCATACCGTGATTGGGTCGAAGGGGCCGGGCTGGCCGAGACGGATCTCGCCGCGCTTGCGAAGCTCGAGGATCGCGAGAAACGCGACCGCCTGCTCGATGCGAGGGAGGCTGCCGACCTCGTCTTCGAAGTCGAAGCGGCGCCTGCTTCGCAACACCGCGCGAAAGCGCTCGAGAAATCGCGAGACCGGTGGGAACGTAAGCGTCAGGTGCCGAAGGGACGGCGCTGGCGGTTCCTTCGCGAGCGACCGAAGCGCTCCCGCGAGCTGCGCGGGCTCTTGGCGAGCGAGGGTGCGCACCGGAGCCGGAGCGAGCGGCGCAGGCCCGACGCGGAAGAACCGGTCGCCTTCCGCGGCGAGGCGTTCCTCGAGCCAGCCGGCCGCTGCGCGAAAACGGCGATAAGCGGCCAGCCGCTCGGCGAGCTCTTCGGCGGCCTCGTCCGGAGCGAGCTCCTCCAACTCGAGCTCATCCGGGAAGAGCTCGCGCGCCTTGAGCTCGAGCAGGGACGAGATGAGCACGAGGAACTCCCCGCACCCTTCGAGGTCGACCGGCGCGCGCTCCGCCAGTCGTTCGACGAACGCGAGCACGATGTCCGCGACCTCGACGTCGGCGAGCTCGAGCTCCTCCTTCAGGACGAGCGTCAGGAGGAGGTCGAACGGCCCCTGGAAGGCTTCGAGGTCCAGGTCCAACTCCCGCACGGGGACTGCGCTCATGCGCGGCGATGCTAGCGGCGTGGGCGGACGCGCCCCTTCGGCACGGCCATCTTCGGCCCCTCCACGGGGGCGGGCGACCGAGGCGGGCGCCGACGCTCCGCGCGGCGCTGAGCCCAGACAAAGCCGACCACGGCGAGAGCGAAAACGACGATCGAGACGTACGCGTTCAGGCGAAGGCCCAGGAACTCGTGCGCGGGGTCTGTTCGGATGAGCTCGAGGAAGAAGCGCGCGAACGTGTACCAGGCGACGTAGAGGAAAAAGAGTCCCGGAGGGCGGATGCGAAATCGCGACCGAACGAGGAGCAGGACGGCGACGCCGAGGAGGTTCCAGAGCGACTCGTAGAGGAAGGCAGGGTGGAACGTCTCGCTCTGCACATACTCCGCCGGACGGTTGATCCGATCGATCTCGAGGCCCCACGGCCGATCGGTGGGCGTACCGAAGAGCTCCTGGTTGAAGTAGTTCCCCCAGCGTCCGATCGCCTGCGCCAGGAGGATCCCGGGCGCGGCGACGTCCCAGAACGCGAAGACGTTCTCGCGCGCGCGGCGCACGACGAGCGAGCCGACGAGGACACCGCCCGCGATTCCGCCCCAGATCCCGAGCCCGCCGCGCCAAACCTCGAAGACGCCTTGCCATTTCGGGTCGGGCACCTCACCCCAGCTCGAGATCACGTGATAGAGGCGTGCGCCGACGATTCCGCCTGCGACGCCCCACATCGCAACGCGGAAGACGAGGTCCCACTCGCCGCCCTGCCGCGTCCACAGGATCCCCGCGAGGATCGTGGCGGCCACGATCCCGAGCAGGAGCATGAAGCCGTACGCATGGAGGGTGAGCGGCCCGAGCTCGACCTCACCGCTCGAAGGGCTCGGGATGGACGCAAGCAGGCGCATCGCCGTGACTCTAGAGCCCGCGAAGGAGCAAGCGCGT
>JACCYG010000275.1 GCA_013696595.1 Actinomycetota bacterium
TACGCGGGGCGTGCCGCTCGCGCAGCGCCTCCGCCGTCTGATCCACCAGTTCACCGATCGGGAGATCGCGCTCGGGACCCTCGACATCACGTTCCACCGCGACGATCTCTACGTCCGAGGCGGAGAGGCGCCGGTCCACCCCCAGCCCGTCGTCCACGCGACGCGGCTCGATTTCCCGCTCGAGGGCAAGACGTGCGTGCTCGTCGACGACGTCCTCTACACGGGCCGGACCGTCCGCGCGGCGATCGACGCCCTCTTCGAGTACGGCCGCCCGGCGCGCGTCCAGCTCGCCGTCCTCGTCGACCGCGGTCACCGTGAGCTTCCGATCCGCCCCGACTACGTCGGCAAGAACCTGCCGACGGCCGACGACGAGCACATCCAGGTCCAGCTCCTCGAGATCGACGAGGTCGACCGGGTCCTGCTCGAGAAAGGCAGAAACGATGGCTGACGTCCACCCGCTGATCCGCGACGAGCTCCTACCGCCGGGACCGTCGCCGCGCCGACACCTCATCTCGATCGCCGACCTCTCACGCGACGACGTGGAGCGGCTCCTCGGTCTTGCGCGCACGTTCGCGCGCTCGCTCGACCGCGACGTGAAGAAGCTCCCCGCCCTGCGCGGTCGCACCGTCGTCAATCTCTTCTACGAGTCCTCGACGCGAACCTCATCGAGCTTCGAGCTCGCCGCAAAGCGTCTCTCGGCCGACGTGATGTCCATCAAGTCATCGGGCTCGGCCGTGGAGAAGGGCGAGTCCTTGAAGGACACGGCGATCACGATCGGATGCTACGACCCAGACGTCATCGTCATCCGCCACCCGGAGATCGGCGCGCCGCACGTCATCGCGCGCCACACGGGCGCGCACGTCGTGAACGCGGGAGACGGGAAGCACCAGCACCCGACCCAGGCGCTCCTCGACCTCTACACGATCGAGGAGGAGCTCGGGCACATCGAGGGCCTTCACGTCGCGATCGTCGGTGACGTCCTACACTCGCGCGTCGCTCGCTCGAACATCCAGGCCTTCGTCCTCATGGGTGCGCGCGTCACGCTCGTCGGCCCGCCGCCGCTCATCCCGCGCGGAATCGAGGCGATGGGCTGTGAGGTCTCCTATTCGATCGAGGCGATCGAGGCTGCCGACATCGTCTATGTCCTGCGCATGCAGCACGAGCGGATGCTCGCCGGCGAGAACTACGTCCCTAGCCTGCGCGAGTACGCGGCCCGCTGGGGCGTCTCGGCGGACCGGGTCCGGCCCGGGCAGAAAGTGATGCATCCCGGCCCGATGAACCGTGGCGTTGAGATCGAGGGCGCGGTCGCCGACGCGGCCGACGCGCTCATCGCGCGGCAGGTGAGGAGCGGGGTCGCCGTGCGCATGGCCGTCCTCTTCGACCTGCTCACGCACGGGCCGGTCGAGCTGAAGGTGGCCGAGATCGAGGCGGTGGCGTGATGCTCGTCGGGCGCGACGCACCCAAGGACGACCTCGTCATCCGCGGGGCGCGCGCCATCGATCCGGTGGAGCGGATCGATGAGACGATCGACGTCCGGATCGACGAAGGCGTGATTTCTGAGATCGGTTTGCGGCTCGATGCCAACGGCCACCGGGTCATCGAGGCGGAAGGCCTCGTGCTCGCGCCCGCGTTCGTCGACCCGCACGTCCACCTCCGAACACCCGGCCGCGAGGACGAAGAGGATCTCGCGTCCGGCACCCGCGCCGCCGCGGCGGGTGGCTACTGCGCCATCTTGGCGATGCCCAACACCGATCCCGTCGTCGACTCGGCGGCCGTCCTCGGAGCGCTTGTCGAGCGCGCCCGGACGGAGGCCGAGGTGCCTATCGGCTTTCTCGCTGCGATCACGAGGAAGCAGGAGGGCGGCGAGCTGACGGAGATGATCGAGCTCGCCGAGGCAGGGGCGGTCGGGTTCACGGACGACGGCAAGCCGGTCGAGGCACCGGCGCTCCTGCGGCGCGCACTGCAATACCTGAGCGCGGTGCGGCGGCGGCTTGCCGTTCACTGCGAAGAGCAGACGCTCTCGCGCGGCGGCCACATGCACGAGGGCGCCGTCTCCGCCGAGCTCGGGTTCGGCGGCTATCCCTCCATCGCGGAGAGCCTGATGGTGGCGCGCGATCTCGGGATCGCGGCCTACGAGAACCAACCCCTTCACCTCCTGCACCTCTCGGCCCGCGAATCCGTCGACGAGCTGCGGAGCGCCCAGGCGGCCGGCGTCCAGGCGACGGGGGAGGTCACGCCGCACCACCTCTGCGGGACCGACGAGGACATCCGAACGCTCGATTCGAACTTGAAGATGAACCCACCTCTCCGAGCCGAGGAGGATCGCCGGGCGCTCGTCGATGCGCTTCGGGACGGGACGATCGTCGCGGTCGCGACGGACCACGCTCCACATGCGCGTCATGAGAAGGAAGTTCCGTTCGAGGCGGCGCCCTTCGGCGTCACCGGCCTCGAGACCGCCTTCTCAGTTCTCTACACGCGCCTGGTCGCGCCAGGGGTCATCAAGCTCGAGACCTTGCTCGAGCGGATGGGCCCGGGCCCGGCACGGATCTACGACCTCGAGCCGCCGCGCATCGCGAAGCACGCCTCAGCCAACCTCGTCCTGCTCGACCTCGAGACGACCTGGCGGCCGACCGAGACCTCGTTCCACTCCAAATCGGCAAACTCCTGGCTTCTCGGCGAAACGCTTCGAGGACGGGTCGCGCTCACGGTGGCCGACGGACGGGTCGCGTTCGAAGGATGAGCTACCTCCTCCTCGAGGATGGAAGTGTTTTCCCCAGCCGTTCGGTCGGCGCGGACGCAATCGCCTACGGCGAGGCCGTCTTCACGACCGCGATGAGCGGCTATCAGGAAATCGTCACGGACCCGAGCTACGCCGAGCAGCTCGTCTGCTTCACCGCGCCGATGATCGGAAACTACGGCGTCGCGCCGATGCGCTCGGAGTCCGACGGGCCGCACGCTCGCGCCGTCCTCATGCGTCGTGCAACCGGGACGGCCTGGACGCGCTGGCTCGCCGCACGCAGCGTCGTCGCGCTCGATGGAATCGACACGCGTTCGCTCGTGCTGCATCTCCGCGAGCGCGGTGCGATGCGCGCGGCCGCAGTCGCGGGCGATGCGTCGCGTGTGCACGTTCTTGCGCGAATCCATGCGCAGGAGTCGATGGAGGGGCGAAGCCTCGTTGCCGGCGTCTCGACCACCGAGCCCTACACGGTCGGGATGTCGGGCATGCGCGTGACGGTGGTCGACTACGGGTGCAAGCGCTCGATCGTCGCTCGGCTCGTCGCAGCCGGCGCCTGCGTCAAGGTCGTGCCCCACGACACGACGGCGGAGGCGATCCTCGCGGACGCGCCCGAGGGCATCGTGCTTTCCAACGGGCCCGGCGACCCCGCCGCGCTTCCGGCCGAAACCAAAGTCGTCTCTCGGCTGCTCGGCCGCGTGCCGATCCTCGGCATCTGCCTCGGCC
>JACCYG010000290.1 GCA_013696595.1 Actinomycetota bacterium
CATCAAGGGCCCGGATCTCGGGGCGATCCTTGCCTTCTGCGAGGAGGATCCGGTCGAGCGCGTCTTCCTCGTGGATGTCGCCCGCCGGGGACTCGGGCGCTTTTCGGCGCTCGAGGAGGCAGGCCGCCTTCACGCGCTTTGCCACGTCGGCGCGAACGTCGTGCCCTCCGGCCGCGGCACCGGCGCGTTCGCGGACGCCGCGCGGAGTGGAGCGCCGCGAATGATCGTGGGGGAGGAAGGCGCGGTCACAGAGCTCTGGGACGCGCTCCACGACGACCTGCCCGAGCCCGTCGACGATCGGCCCGGACAACCGGTCTACGTTCTCGAGGAGGCGCCGGACGCGGGCGACACGGCGCTTCGGCCTGCCGCTCTCCACGATCTCGATCTTCTCGTCCGCGCGTCGGCCGACGCGTACCTCGAGGAGGTCGGGGTCGACGCGTACGAGCGCGACCCGGCGCTCTTCGAGTGGCGAACGCGTGTGCAGGTCGAGCAGGGGAGGAGCTGGATCTGGCGCGAGGACGACCAGATCCTCTTCAAGGCGGAGGCTTCGGCCTGGACGGCGAAGGCGGTCCAGCTCCAGCAGGTCTGGGTCGATCCCAGCCTCCGGGGCCGCGGATACGCGAAGCGCGGTCTCCGCGACCTCTGCCGCCTGCTCCTGGCCCGGACGCCGATCGTGTGCCTCTTCGTTCGCCCTGAGAACGCGCCCGCGATCCACGTTTACGAGGCAATCGGGATGCGGCGAACGATCACGTATCGCTCGCTTATCTTCGGATAAGAACGCTCGTGGTTGGCGAGCCCCGCCCCCTACACCCGCCAGTTGGCAAGCGTAGGCGGGTCAGGGGGACGCCGTTTGAGGGATCGAGCCGTCGCCGCCGAGGCTCGATCTTGTGGGGGAGTTGCGTCGGATTAGCGGCACTGCGGCAGTGAGCCGGAGCTCACCCCGCGCGGCTGCGAACGTCGCGGCGCCTCTCTAGAACCTCAAGGTGTAGGGGCAGGAGCACGACCTCTGCCGCCCCTACGAACGTGCGGCAGGCCGAAGGGCGCCCGCCCGTAAGATGGCGAGGTGGACGCCGACGCGCTCCGGGGCCGGATCGAGGAGCACATCCGCGGGCACGAGCTGATTGCGCCCGGCGGCGACGTCCTCTGCCTCGTCTCGGGCGGCGCCGATTCAACCTGCCTCTGGCACGCGCTCAAGACGCTCGGGTACCGCGTGGACGCGCTCCACGTGAACCACAAGCTCAGGGGCGAGGAGTCCGAGGAGGACGCGCGCTTCTGCCGCGAGACGTTCGGCGCCGAGATCGTCGAGGCTTCCCCGACGACCGGCACCGAAGCCGAGCTTCGCGACCTTCGCTACGGATTCGCGGGCGAGCGACTGCGGGCCACGGCGCACACCGCGTCCGACCAGGCCGAGACGGTCCTCTACCGGCTCGTGTCCTCGGGCCGTCCCGGTGGGATCAAGGTGCGCCGCGAGGACGGCGTCGTCCGCCCGCTCCTGACGGTCTGGCGAGCGGAGACCGAGGCCTACTGCGCCACCGAGGGCCTGCAATTTCGAACCGACTCCTCGAACCGCGACACGAAGCGCGGTCTCATCCGCGAGGAGATCCTGCCGCTCCTGCGCCGGCTTCATCCGGCAGCGGACGAAAACCTCCGCGTGCTCGCGGACGAGCCTCCGCGCCTTCCGCGCGGCTTCGAAGAGAGGCTTCGCGAGCTCCTCGCGTCTCGAGCCGGCTCGAAACAGGTCGACCTGGGCTCGGGTCTTCGCGCGGTGCGAGAGTACGACCGGGTTCGGCTCGAATCCGGCCCGCTCCGCTGGGGACCGTGGACGATCGAGGCGACCCGCGACAATCTCGAGGTTCGGACCTGGCAACCGGGGGATCGGCTCGCAGGACGCCGCAAGAAGGTTCAGGATCTCTTCGTCGACAGGAAGGTGCCCCGCTCCGAGCGCGACGCTTGGCCCCTCGTCGTGAGGGGCGACGAGGTCGTCGTGGTCCCGGGGATTGCGACGGCGCCCGGGTGGGAAGACGCAGTCACGGCGCGGAGGGAGGAATGAGCCAGGTCGAGAGGGGTATGAGCCAGGTCGACGACCTGACTGCGGGCGTCCAGGAGATCCTGATCGACGAGGCGACGCTCCAGGGCCGAATCCGGGAGCTCGGCGCGGAGATCGCCGAGGACTACCGGGGCCGCGACCTTCTGCTCATCGGCGTCCTGAAGGGCGCCGTCTTCTTCATGGCCGACCTCATGCGCCAGCTCGACATCCCGTGCGAGGTGGACTTCATGGCGATCTCGAGCTACGGCGCGGGAATCGACTCGTCGGGAGTCGTTCGCATCCTCAAGGATCTCGACGTGTCGATCGAGGACCGCAACGTTCTGGTCGTCGAGGACATCGTCGACTCCGGCCTCACGCTCTCGTACCTGCTTCGGAACCTCGAGGCCCGGCGGCCGACCTCGCTCGAGGTCTGCGCCCTCCTGACGAAGCCCGAGCGCCGCGAGAACGACGTTCCCTGCCGGTACATCGGCTTCGAGATTCCGAACCGGTTCGTCATCGGCTACGGGCTCGATTTCGCCGAGCGCTACCGCAATCTTCCCTATATCGGGGTGTTGCGGGAAGAGCTCGTGGCCCAAGCCGAGGCATAGGGGTAAACCACGCCACGTCTGCGGCCGAATACCACATTGCTAGGCTTTCCGGACCCAAGGGAGCTCTTTGAGCCGATTCTTCCGTAGCGCACTTTTCCCGCTCGTCCTTATCGTCCTGCTGGTCTATCTGGCCTCCCAGACGCTGCTCCCGCAGCAGGACGAGCGCCAGAAGATTCCGTACGGCCAGCTGGTCGAGGCCGTCGACGAGCAGCCCGACGGCGTCGGCAACCTGCTCTTCATTCCGAAGGGCCGCGCGATCGAGGCAACGGTCAACGGCACGAAGGTCAAGACGAACTACCCGAGCGACGAGTCGCAGGCCGCCCTCCAGAAGCAGCTCGAGACGAAGGACGTCGCGTTCGACTCGAAGGGCACCGGCGAGAACGCGTGGTGGTCGTTCCTCACGTACCTCCTCCCGTTCGCGCTCTTCCTCGGCTTCTGGATCTTCCTGATGAACCAGATGCAGGGCGGCGGCTCGAAGGTGATGAGCTTCGGGAAGAGCCGCGCCAAGCGGATGGCCCCCGACTCGCCGAAGATCACGTTCAAGGACGTCGCCGGCGTGGACGAGGCGGTCGAAGAGCTCCACGAGATCAAGGAGTTCCTCGAGAACCCCAAGAAGTTCCAGGCGCTCGGCGCGCGCATTCCGAAAGGCGTCCTCCTGTACGGGCCTCCGGGCACCGGAAAGACGCTCCTCGCGCGCTCGGTCGCGGGCGAGGCAGGCGTGCCGTTCTTCTCGATCTCGGGCTCCGACTTCGTCGAGATGTTCGTCGGCGTCGGCGCCTCGCGCGTGCGCGACCTCTTCGAGCAGGCCAAGCAGGTGAGCCCCTGCATCATCTTCATGGACGAGATCGACGCCGTCGGGCGTCACCGTGGCGCCGGCCTCGGAGGCGGCCACGACGAGCGCGAGCAGACGCTGAACCAGCTCCTCGTCGAGATGGACGGCTTCGAGATGAAGGACAACATCATTCTGATCGCCGCGACGAACCGGCCCGACATCCTCGACCCCGCGCTCCTGCGGCCCGGCCGCTTCGACCGCCAGATCGTGGTCGACCGGCCCGACCGAAACGGCCGCCGCAAGATCCTAGAGGTGCACACGAAGGGCAAGCCGATCGATACCGAGATCGAGCTCGACACTCTCGCCGCCGGCACACCCGGCTTCACCGGTGCCGACCTCGCCAACCTCGTGAACGAGGCCGCGCTGCTCGCGGCGCGCCGCGGTCGCAAGACGATCGGCCCGCTCGAGCTCGAGGAAGGGATCATGCGGGTGATCGCGGGGCCTGAGAAGAAGACGCGCCTCCTCTCCGAGCACGAGCGCAAGGTGACCGCCTACCACGAGATGGGCCACGCGCTTGTGGGCCACTACCTTCCGAACTGCGACCCGGTGCACAAGATCTCGATCATCAGCCGCGGCCAGGCGCTCGGCTACACGATCTCGCTCCCGTCCGAGGACAAGTTCCTCCAGACGCGCTCGGCGCTCATGGACGGGATGGCGATGACGCTCGGCGGCCGCGCGGCCGAGGAGCTCGTCTTCGACGAGGTGACGACCGGTGCCGCGAACGACCTCGAGAAGGTCACGCAGACGGCGAAACACATGATCATGCGCTACGGGATGAGCGAGAAGCTCGGCCCGCGTGTCCTCGGGCGAAACCACGACATGCCGTTTCTCGGCCGCGACATGGGCGCCGAGCCCGACTATTCCGAGGAGATCGCGCGCGAGATCGACGACGAGATCCGCCGCGTCATCGAGGACGCCCACGCGGAGGCGACGAACGTCCTGCGTCAGCACATGGACGAGCTCCACCAGATCACCGAGCTCCTGATCGAGCGCGAGACGATCGACAAGGACCAGTTCGAGCGCCTCCTCGCGGGCGAGCCGCCCGAGACGGTCTTCGCCGAGGAGGAAGAGGCGAAGCCCGAGCCTTCGCAGGAGCCCGAGCAGAAGCCTCGCACCCAGCCGAAACCGCGCCCGTTCCCGCTACCGGGCGCGACGATGCAGCCTCCGCCGCCCGAAGGCGCGAAAGGCTAAAACCCACTCACGGCGCGCGGGCCCTCCCTGTAGGGGCGGGTTTTGATCCGCCGGCTCGCGCTCTCAGAGGGCGGTCGCATCGATCCCGGGGGAGGAGTGCGAGTGAACGTCGATCGACGCCCGCCTAGGATACGAGCGTGACTCTTCCACTCGAGGACGTGTTTCCAAGGCCCTCCGTTGTCGGAATCGTCAACGTGACGCCCGACAGCTTCTCGGACGGCGGGCTCTTCCTCGATGCCGATGCCGCGATCGCACAGGGCCACCGGCTCCGCGGCGCGGGAGCAGCCCTCGTCGATGTCGGCGGCGAATCGACGCGTCCCGGATCCGAGGGAACCGAGCTGGACGAGGAGCTACAGCGTGTCCTTCCCGTGGTCGAGGCCCTCGCCGGCGAGTTCCCCGTCTCGATTGACACTTCGAAGGCCGAGGTCGCTCGGCGCTCGCTTGCGCTCGGCGCCGTCATGGTGAACGACGTGACCGCTCTTCGCGGCGACCCGGAGCTCGCCGGCGTGGTGGCCGAGTCGGAGGCCTACCTGTGCCTCATGCACATGCTGGGTGATCCGCGCACGATGCAAGTCGATCCGCACTACGACGACGTGGTCGCCGACGTGGCGAGCTTCCTCGAGGCGCGGCTCGAGGCTGCGGTCTCCGCGGGAATCCCGGAGGAGAGAATCTGCCTCGATCCCGGTATCGGGTTCGGGAAGACGGTCCGGCACAACCTCGAGCTTCTCGGACACCTTGAGGAGCTGGTCGCGCTCGGCCGGCCCGTCATGATCGGAGCGTCGCGCAAGCGGTTTCTCGGCCGGATCCTCGGCGGCGCCGACGCGCTTACCGGCCCGGTCTCGGCGGGAGTCGCCACGTCGGTCCTCGCGTACGAGCGCGGCGCGTCTCTCTTCCGCGTCCACGACGTCCAGGAGCACGTCGAGGCCCTCGTGGCGGTACGTGCGGTCGAAGGGGCAGCCGGATGAGTGAGGTCTTCAGCCGGATGAGTGAGGTCTTCATCGAGATCGAGGGGCTCGAGGTCGAGGGATTCCACGGAGCGACGGACCGCGAGAAGGACCACGGCCAGCCGTTCGTCTTCGATGTTCAGCTCGTCGCGCACGACGCCGGGGTCAGGAGCGACCAGCTCGCCGACACGGTCGACTACACGAAGGTGGTCGCGTGCGTGCGCGAGGTCTCGGACAGCCGGCGCTTCAACCTGATCGAGGCGCTCGCCGCCGCTGTCGCGGACATGCTGATCGAGCGCTTCGACGTCTCCCGCGCGCGCGTGCGCGTGCGAAAACCGGAGGTCAAGCTCGGATCGCCCGTCGCGTACACCGCCGCGACGGTCGAGCGGACACGGCGCTAGAAGGTCTCGGCCAGGAACACGTAGCCGACGTCGTCGGCTGCTCGGCTGTCGCAGGCGAACCATGGAGTCGTGCGGCCGGTCCAGCACCGGTTCACGGCCGCGCTCGGGTTCACGCTACGCCAGCCGTCGACCTCTCTCTGCAACCCCTCAGGCATTGGAGGCCCCAACTCTACACAGAGTAGCGCGGCATCTGCTCTAGGCTCGACGCCGTGCGCGCGTTCATCGGTCTCGGGAGCAATCTGGGCGACCGCTCGTCCTGTCTCGAACGCGCGATCGGCCTACTGCGCCGCACCGAGGGGATTCGGGTAGTCGGCGTCTCGAGCTTTCGGGAGACCGAGCCGGTCGGCTACCTCGATCAGCCGACCTTCCTGAACGGCGCCGTCGGCCTCGAGACCGAGCTGTCGGCCCGCGAGGTCCTCGAACGCCTCCTGGCCGTCGAGCGCGAGCTCGGGCGCGAGCGAACGGGGCCGCGGTTCGGACCGAGGACGATCGACCTCGATCTGCTCCTGTACGGCGACCAGGTGATCGACGAGCCCGGGCTCAAGGTCCCGCATCCGCGCCTCCACGAACGAGCGTTCGTTCTCGAACCGCTCGTCGAGCTCGATCCGGAGCTTCGCCTGCCGGACGGGCGGCTCGTTAGGGATCTCCTTAGCGGCCTGACCGGGGACATCCGCCATGCGCCCTGACGCCCCTAAAGACTGCGCCAGGCGTCGTCCTCAGTCGCCCCTGTGCTACCAGCACAGAGGCTCCCTGCGTCCTACCCTGGCTTGCTTTATGGACGTCAGGCCGCGGGGAAGGTCCCCGGCCAGACCGCGGAGCTAGAATCCACGTATGTCCCACCTCGACGAGCTCGACGAGTTCGAAGCCGAGCTCGAGCTGCGGCTGAAGAAGGAGTACACGGCCGTCTTCGGCCTCTTCCGGTACTGCGTCGTCACGCAGGACTCGACGTACCTCTGCAATCGGCTCGACCTAAAAGTGCTCCCGCAGACGAGCTACCCGTTCTTCCACCTGACGATGGAGGACGTCTGGGTCTGGGACAAGAGCCGTCCGACTCGGATGATCCCGCACGCCGAGGTCTACACCTCGAGCGACGTGACGATCGAGGAGCTGCGCGGCGAGGGCGAGGGTCCACCGCTCACGCCCGAGGCGCTCGCTGAGAAGCTCGGCGACTCCCTGACGGGCGAAGACGAAGCGCCATAATTCGCCGGCGTGCTGCTGGCCGTCGACGTCGGCAACACCCAGACCGTCTTCGGGCTGTTCGAAGGCGAGAAGCTGGCCGAGCACTGGCGCGTCGCGACCGAAGCCGAGCGAACGGCCGACGAGCTCGCGGCGCTCGTCGCGCGGCTACTCGAGTTTCGCGATCTCGGCTTCGACGATGTCTCCGGCGTCTGCCTCTCGACGGCCGTGCCGGCGCTTCTCAGCTCGTACACAGAGCTGGCCGAGCGGTACGTCGGTGCGCCGCTTCTGGTGGTCGGACCGGGCACGCGGACGGGCGTTCCGGTTCGGTACGACAACCCGCACGAGGTCGGCCCCGACCGGATCGTGAACGCGGTTGCGGCGCGGGAGCACTACGGCGCACCCTGCATCGTGGTCGACTTCGGAACGTCGACGAACTTCGACGCAATCTCGGCGGCCGGGGAGTACGTCGGGGGCGTCCTCGCTCCGGGGATCGAGGTCTCGATGGACGCCCTCTTCTCGCGCGCGGCGCGACTCACGAAGGTCGACTTCCAGGCGCCCGAGCGCACGATCGGCTCGAGCACGACCACCGCGCTCCAGGCCGGGGTCGTCTTCGGGTTCGCCGGACAGGTCGACGGCATCGTCGAGCGCATGAGAGCGGAGCTTGGCGACCGCGCACGCGTCATCGCGACCGGCGGCCTCGCCCACCTGATCGCGCCCCACTCGAAGACGATCGAGCTCGTCGACCAGATGCTGACCCTAGAAGGCCTCCGGCTCGTCTGGGGCCGAAATGCCGACGTGGTCAGCGCTCCGGATTCTCGTCCTCAGTCGCCCACTTGACCGGGTTGTCGACAATGTATTGCCTGAGCGCCTCGAGCTCGTCGTCGCTTCTGATCACGCGGTCATAGGGGCGGGCTTGCCCCGCCCGACGGCGCAGGGAAGGGACCGATTACCGCTAAGCGCCGTCTCGGCGCACGGTCACAGCATCGATGTGAGCCTTCGAGAGCGGGTTCGTCCAGAGGCCGTGGACCCACGGTCTGCGGACGGTCAGCGAGCGGCGGTACCAGAGCGGGAGGAGCGCGGCACGCTCGGAAACCCAGAGGCGGTCGATCTCGTGGTACAGGCGGAGGCGCTCACCCTGGTCGGTCAAAGCACGCGCCTCCTCGATTCGGCCGAGAAGCTCCTCGTCGCGGTAGAACGGCCAGACCTCGCGCGCGATCAGGCCGCGGAAGAACCCGTCGGGGTCCGGATAGTCCGTCGTCCAGCTCGCGAACCACAGGTCAGCGGTGGTCAGGAGCCCCAGGTCGTCGTGGAACTTCACGTGCTCGACGTTCACACGGGCTCCCAGGTCGGTCCACTGGTCGACGATGACCTCGGGTGACCGGAGCCAGTGCGGGAGCAGAAGCTTGAGCTCGGGAAGGCCGCGGCCGTCCGGATACCCAGCCTCGGCGAGCATCTTCTTCGCAAGCTCGACGTCGTACGGAGGCGCGACGCGGTGGCTGTGCCCCGGCATCGCGGGCGGAATCGCTCCTCCCTTCGTGGCCGCCCGAGCGAACGGAGCTATGGCCTCGGTCGCGCGAGCCCGGTCCATTCCGCACGAGAAGGCCTTGCGGACGAGCTCGTTGTCGAACGGCGGCTTGCGGGCGTTGAACCCGACATAGGTCGTCGCGAGCTCGGACACGGGCTCCGCGATCGTGTCCGGCGCGTCGCGCACGCTCGAGTTGTAGACGTGAAGGACGTCGTAGCGACCGTTCTGCCATTCCTCGACCAAGGCCGCGTCCGGCCCGGCCCGGAACGTCACGTGGAGCTCACGGACGTTCCCCCGTGGGCCTCGCCAGTAGGGGTTGGCGATCAGGAGCGCATGCTCCTGGTCGTACTCGGCAAGCATGAACGGGCCGTTGCCCACGAGGTTCTCGGGCTTGCGCCAGTCCTCACCGAGCTCCTTGCACTTGTGGCGCGGCCACGGAAACGACCAGACCGAGGTGAGGACGTAGGGGAAATAGCTTCGCGGCGAGCGTAGGCGCACCTCGAGGGTGCGGTCGTCGAGGGCCTCGGCCGCCTCGACGTCCTCCATCATGAACGCCGTTCTTGTCTCCTCCTCGCGCATGCTGCGCCAGGCGAAGGCGAAGTCCTCGGCCGTCAGAGGCTCGCCGTCGCTCCAGCGGACGTTTTCGCGCAGCCGGAACAGGTACTCGAGACCGTCCCTCGACACGCGCATGTTGTCCGCCATCGCCGGGATCACGTTGAGGTCGGCGTCCACCTCGAGGAGGCCGCGGAAGAGGTGCTCCGTGAAGTAGGCGCCCTCGGTCGAGTAAACGTCGCCCGGAACGAGCGCTTCGGGCCGGGTCTCCGCCGTCTCGACGCGCTCGCTCGGCTCCACGACCCGCGGCTCTTCGATCCGGCAACAGAACGCCTCGTCGTAGACGTCCTCCGCCTTCTCGAAATCGAACGCGACGTGGTAGGCGAGCGCCATCTTGAAGAGGGTGTCGCGGGTGCGGCGGTCGTCGCCGAGCCGGGCGAGGAAGTTCCGCGCCTTCTTGTAGTGCTCGATCGCCTCCTGGTCCGCGTAGAGAGCACGTGCGGAATCGCCGGCTTTCAGGAGGTACTCGACCGCCTTCTCGGGCTCGTCCGCCTCGCTGAAGTGCCGGGCGAGGAGGTCGAACGCCTCGTCGTCGGAGTCCGCGTACAGCGCCTCCAGCGCTTCGCCCACCTTCTTGTGCAGCCGCTTTCGCGTCGCATCGACGAGGCTCGAGTACGCGACTTCCTGGACGAGGCCGTGGCGAAAGCGGTACTCGGGGGTCGGGCGGCGGCGGGTCTCGACGACGAGGTCGAGCCGCTGGAGGTCGGAGAGCGCCGGTAGGAGGTCTTCCTGCGGGAGGACCTTGTCGAGCAGCTGGAGGCCGAAGGTTCGCCCGATCACGGCTCCCACGCTCACGACCTCGCGCGTCGCGCGGTCGAGGCGGTCGAGCCGCGCCTGGAGCGCGCCCTGAACGACGGCCGGCACAGCGAGGTCCTCGGCCGCGACGGCCAGCTCCCAGCTTCCGTTCTCGCGCCGGAGGGCGCCGCGCTCGACGAGGTCGTGGAACGCCTCCTCGAGGAAGAACGGGTTCCCGCCCGCCCGCTCGACGAGCAGCTCCGCAACGGAGTCGGGAAGCTCGCCCTCGGCCGTCGCGACGACGAGCGTGCGGCTCGCATCCGACGGAAGCGGGCGGAGCTCGATCTCGCGGTAGCGGTGGGGAAAGCGCTGGCGCGCGCGCTCACCGAGATGCCACGACCGGTGCTCCCGCTCGCTTCGGTAGAGGAAGAGAAGCCCGACCCCCGCCTCCTCGGTGACCCTGAGGACATCCTCCAGGAGCTCGAGCGTCGCTTCGTCCGCCCAGTGAAGGTCCTCGAGGACGACGCAGAGCGGGATCTCGGCCGAGAGCCTGCATAGGAACTCGGCGAACACCGCGAACGTCTCGTGCTGGATGCTCTCCCGGTTGAGCTCGCGGATCCGTTCGGCCGCATCGGGCTCGAGCGCGAGACCGAGGAGGCTCGCGAGGAACGGGTACGCGTCGTCGGCGTGCTCGCCGAAGAGCTGCGCAACCTGGGCTTTCAGGTCGAGGCGGACCCGGGTCTCCGGAGTGGACGCGCCGACGCCCAGCCATTCGCGCAAGAGGTCGCGGATCGGCCAATACGGGAAGCTCTGGGCGTAGGAGACCGCGCGGCCTTCGACGAAGCGGATCTCGCCGGCGTAGCGCTCCCGCACCTCGGCGACGAGGCGCGTCTTGCCGATCCCGGCCTCGCCCATCACCGAGACGATCACGCCGCGGCCGTCGCGGAGGCCGTCCATCGCCCGCTCGACGACGGTGAGCTCGAACTCGCGTCCTACGAGCGGGCCCTCTGCTCGCAGTCGGTGCGCCTCACGGGTCCCCGTCACGCGGAACGTCGCGACGGGCGCGCCCTTCCCCTGGAAATCCTGGCTGCCCAGCTCTTCCAGCTCGAAGCAGTGCTCGACCTGGCGCGCGGTGGTGAGCCCGATCGCCACCTGGCCGGGCTCCGCGATCTCCTGCAGCCTGGAGGCCACGTTGACCGTGTCGCCGAGCGCGTTCCAGAGCTCTCCGATCTCGCCGTCCTCCCCCGGGGCCGCGATCACGACCGGTCCCGTGTTCACACCGACGCGGGCGGAGAGCCTCACCCCGTAGGCAGACTCGACCTCCTGGGCGTAGGCCCCGAGTGCGCGCTGAATCGCGAGAGCGGTGCGGACGGCCCGCTCGGAGTCATCTTCATGGGCGAGCGGGGCGCCGAAGAGCGCGAAGATCTCGTCTCCGGCCCGCTGCACGACGGTGCCGTCGTAGCGCGCGACTTCCTTGGTCATGATGCGGAGCACCTCGTCCATCAGGAACTTCGAGCGCTCGCCGAGGGTCTCGGCGATACCCGTCGAGTTCACGACGTCAGCGATGAGAACGGAGACGATCCGGCGGGAGCCTGTGACAACGGCCACACCGAAGTTATATCCGTGCCCTTCGAGGCGGCGAAAGGCTCCCAGGCGGCTTGTTTGCGGCCGCGCCGGCCAGGGGACCCTCGTCCCACAAATTCAGACGGATGGGGGTTTCATCATGGTGTTAGCAGTCGACTGGGGCGAGAGGTTCCAGAGCGGGATCGCGGCCGTGTTCGCGTTCATTCCGGAGCTGATCGCCGCCCTTCTGATTCTCGTGATCGGCTACTTCGTGGCGAAGGTCATCGCAGCAGCCATCTCGCGTCTTCTCGAGCGCGCAGGCGTCGACCGGACGGTCGACAAGCCGGGGGCCGGCCAGTAGGTTGGAAAGTTGACGCACCGGCCTTCATGGCTCGTCGGGCGGCTTGCGTTCTGGGCGCTTTTCCTCGGCGTGATCGCGCTCGCCGTGTCAGTCCTCGGCATCAACGCGCTCACCGACTTCGTTGCTGCGATCTTCGCGTACCTGCCAAACGTGATCGCGGCCGTCCTGATCTTCGTGGTCGCCGGGGCGATTGCGGCCGGCGTCGCCGCACTCGTGGCGCGCACGATGGGCGACACGCCCACGGGCAAGGTGATCGCCTCGGTCGTCCCGATCCTGATCATGGCGATCGCGGGCTTCATGATCCTCGACCAGCTCAAGATCGCCGAGGACATCGTGATGATCACCTACGCGGCCCTTATCGGCGCCATCGCGCTCGGATTGGCGCTCGCGTTCGGCCTCGGCGGCCGCGACGTCGCGGCGCGCATGCTCGAAGGCGCGTACCAGAAGGGGCAGGAAAACAGCGAGCAGGTAAAGCGCGACATCCAGAAGGGCAAGGAGCAGACGAAGCAGGATGTCTCGCGCGCGAAGGAGAAGGCCCAGGACGGGGCCGAGGGCGACACGATCAGCGGGCCTCCCGCCCGCCCGGGTCGAGCCCCCGCTACGACTGGGGTCGGCGCCTCGACCGCCACTCCCACGGCTCGCGGCGACCGTGACGACAGTGGCTCCACCGAGAAGATCGAGGTCGTCCCCGCGGACGAGCTCGGCAGTGTCCCGCCGGGAAGCCCCGATCCTGAGGGAACGCGGCGACGGTACTAGAGGGGAGGCGTTCTCCCAGTAGTGAGAAACGGCGCGGAGGTAGGCTTTGCCCGCCTCCGCCCTCAAACGCTCTTGGTGGCGGGAGCTTTGCCGAACGAAATTGCCGCGCCGAAGGCGCGAATTTCGTTCGGGTCTAACCGCC
>JACCYG010000292.1 GCA_013696595.1 Actinomycetota bacterium
TGCCTGCCCTCGCCCGCGGCGGTCTCCGCCGTCGTCGAGGGCGCGGACGGCGTGCTCGCGGGGCTGGCCCCGGGCGGCGTGTGGATCGACACGAGCACGACCGATCGCAACGAGATGCGTCGCCTCGCCGCGGTCGCCGCAGAGCATGGGATCGGCTGCCTCGAGGCACCGGTGACGGGCGGCGTGCACAAGGCCGCGGCCGCCGAGATAACCGTCCTCGTCGGCGGCGACGGTGAGCTGTTTCGCACGAAGCTGCCCCTGCTCTCGGCGTTTGGCCGCCCCGTGATCCACATGGGCCCGCTCGGCAGCGCCGCCCTCATCAAGGTCGTCACGAACATGCTCGCGTTCGTCCACCTGGTCGCCGTGGGCGAGGCCCTCATGCTTGCGAGGCGCGGCGGCGTCGACCTACGCGCGGCCTTCGAGGCGATCCGCGCGAGCTCCGGCTCGAGCTTCGTGCACGAGACCGAGAGCCAGGTGATCCTGAGCGGAAGCTACGACATCGGCTTCACGCTCGACCTAGCCGTCAAGGACCTCGAGCTCGCAGAGCGGCTCGGCAAGGAGCTGGGGGTCCCGCTGGAGCTGGTGGAGCTCGTGGCACAGCGGTTCGCCCGCGCCCGCGAGGCCTACGGCGGCTCGGCTTGGTCGCCGACGGTCGTGAAGCTGCTGGAGGACGCCCTCGGCGAGGAGCTGCGTGCGCCCGGCTTCCCCGCGCAGCTCAGCGATTAGGGAGTGCCATAAAATCCTTCATCGGTGCATGCACTCTTCGTAGTGGTCGCTGCATTACTCCTCCTTGCCGGGTGCGCCTCTGATGAGGAGGCTGACGGCCGGACGACGACAGCCGAGACCACCACGGCGGATGCTGCGGCGGGGGCCCCGCTCAAGCTCCGGCAGCCGCTGTGCGATGTCGCGAGCACGAGCCCGAGTCCAGCGTCGTGAAGACGGCACCACGCCGCAGAACGTCGCCTGCTTTTCCCGTAGGGCGTCGCGGCCGACGATTTGAATCGCTCTCGTGGCAATTTTGTGACCCGATCGTTACGCGGCAAGAGCTACCGTTCGGTAGTCCCCGATGCGCCGCTTACTTCTCGTAACCGCTGCCTTCCTCGCACTCGCCATCGCTCCGAGCGCCGTTGCGGCGCCCGTTTTCGTCTTGACGGGCAAAGGCTGGGGTCACGGGATCGGCATGAGCCAGTACGGCGCGCAGGGATATGCGGTGCACGGCCGGCTGTACGACAGGATCCTCGCGCACTACTACCGAGGGACGGCGCTCGGTTCTGTGTCGGCGACGGCCCCGGTGAGAGTCGTTCTGGCCTCGGGCCGCTCGTCGCTCACGGTCGGCGCGGACGCCCCCATCAGCGTGACGGATGTTGACGGGAAGACGTACGCGCTCGTCGCCGGAAATCATGCGGTCACGCCTGGACCGAGCGGAAACGTCGTCGTCGCAAACGGGGGAACGACCCTCACATTGCGGGGACCGATCTGGTTTATTACGACTTCGACGACCGCGCCCTTGACGCTCGACGGTCTCCCTTACCGCGGAAAGCTCGGGGTGAGCTCGTCGGGAACCGCCCCCACCGTTGCGGCCGTCAACGAGCTCGGGCGGGACAACTACGTTAGGGGCGTCCTCCCGCGCGAGATGCCAGCGAGCTGGCATCCCGAGGCACTCAAGGTCCAGGCGGTCGCGGCCCGGACGTACGCGGTCGCGACCGGAGGCCACTGCACCTGGTCAGGGCAGGGCGCGTTCTGCAAGGACACGAGCGACCAGGTGTACGGCGGGAAGAGCGCGGAAACGGACGCGACGAACGCGGCTGTCACCGCAACGGCCGGCAAGATCGTTACGTACGGCGGCGCGCCTGCTGTCACGTTCTTCTTCTCGACGTCCGGCGGGAAGACGGCGACCGCCGCTGACGAAGGATGGACGGCGAAGCCCTACCTGGTCTCGGTCGAGGACCCGTACGACTCGATCTCGCCGCACCACCTCTGGGGGCCGCTCGACGCCGAGCTCGATTGCCCGGGGACCTCACCGGATTGCACGTACACGGCGCCGCAGCTGCAGACTGCGCTCGGTCTCACCGAGCTTCCGATCGACGTCACGGCGACGAGGAACGCCTCGAGCCGCGTCGCGTCAGTACGCGCAACGGGTGCCACCACGACGCGGTCGATTCCCAGCTCGACGATGCGGACGAAGCTCGGGCTTCGCTCGACGTGGTTCTACGTCGGCGTCCTCTCGCTCGAGCATGCCCCCGGCACCGTCGTCTACGGCAGCTCGAGCGCGCTCAGCGGCCTCGCGAGACGGGGCGGGACAGCCGGCTGGGGCAGCACGCATCTCCAGCGGAAGCGCTACGGGGAGACAAGCTGGACGACGGTCGCGGACATCACGCCGCTTTCAGACGGGAGCTGGAGCCGCACGGCGAAGCCGATCATCACGACCGACTACCGGATCGTGTCGGGCAGCGCGACCGGAATCGCCCGGCGCGTCTACGTGAGGACACGCGTCCGGTTCGACCCACCCGCTTACCCGACGCTCAAGGGGTCGGTCGGTCCCGCCAAGAGCGGCGTCTCCGTACGTCTCGAACGTAAGCGGCTTGACAAGACGTGGGCGTTCGTCTCGACGAAGCTGACGAACGCCTCGGGCGCGTTCGCGTTCACCGTTTCGAAGCGCGGCGAGTACCGCGCGCTCGCCGACGCCGGTGTCGGCTACCTCGGCGGCAGCACGACGGTGACGGTGACCTAGCGCCTCGTGGGCGGATCCCCACACGCTGGTGCTTCCATGTGGCTTGAGCGGCGCCGGCGTGAGAGAGCGCCGACCAAGGATTCCGCCCGCATGAGGCTCCGGCCTCGGAGTTCGGGCAGGTGCTCGGCAGTTCCTGACTTCTTGCCTGACCCGAGCGGTGCGAGCGGCCTTCGGGCCCCTCTTTCGTTCGTGGGAAGTGGCCCGTTCGAGGACTTTTGTGGGACAGGGCCGGTAGGACTCGAACCTACAACCCCCGGTTTTGGAGACCGGTGCTCTGCCAGTTGAGCTACGGCCCTCGGCTCGTCGCATTGTAGACGGCTCTTCGCGCGCTCCTCCGGCGCGCTCAGGCTTGCTTGCGCGCTTTCTTCGGCCGTTGGCCTTTCTGAGCGACGGCGAGCCCGAAGCCGGGGAGCAGCGAGATCCAGGCCTCGCGCGCGAACCCCACGGTGCTGAAGAGCTCGCGAAACTCGGTCGGCGTCTTGAAGCCGATCCAGCCGGGATCGGAGGCGCGTGCGAGAGGCGCGCTCACCCGGTTGAACCAGGCGGGACCGGGGTCTACGACGCAGAGAAGACCGCCCGGCCGCAACGCGCGCAAAGCTTCCCGGGCGGCTGCCTCCGGCGATGGGTAATGGTGATGCGCGAGGCAGTTGTAGACGAGGTCGAAGCGGCCGGCGAACGAACGGGGCAGGTGTCCGACGT
>JACCYG010000300.1 GCA_013696595.1 Actinomycetota bacterium
TCCTTGCGCTCCCGGACAAGATCCTCTGTCGCGCCGACTGCGCGGGCCTTTGCCCGACCTGCGGGAAGGATCTGAACGTCGAGCCGCACGAGCACGCGGCCGAGTCCGGAGACCCGCGGTGGGCGGCCCTCGCCGAGCTTCGCGAGCGGCTGTAAGATCGTCTACGGTGCGCTGCGCCGTTCTATGACAGACCTCCGCTAGAGACCCAATCTTCCTGCGGGACCGCAGCGGTCCCCCGTGTCTCTCGATCTCAGGAGGTCCTCGCGATGCAATCCGGCGGCACGCTTGCCGCGCACGACATCTCGTTCCACCGCGGCGCCCAAGCCGTCCTCGACGGTCTGACGTTCACCGTGCCGCCGCGAAGCCGGACCGGCATCGTCGGGCCGAACGGGATCGGCAAATCGACCCTTCTCCGTGTTCTCGCCGGCCTCGAGCCTCCGGACGCAGGCCATGTCGCGCGGCGGCCGTCGACCCTGCAGGTCGGTTATGTGCCGCAGGAGCGCGATCTACGCTCCGGCGAAACGCTTCACGGGTACCTCGCCCGGCGGACCGGTGTCGCCGAGGCGGAGCGCAGGATGGACGAGCTCGCGACCGCGCTCGAGACCGAATCGCACCGAGTCGGCGAATACACCGACGCTCTCGAGACGTTTCTCGCCCGCGGCGGCGACGACCTCCCCGCCCGAGCCGGCGCGGTCATCGCAGATCTCGGCTTGGCAGTCGCGCTGGACCGACCGAGCACGGGCCTTTCGGGCGGAGAAGCTGCACGCGCAGCGCTCGCGGCGCTCGTGCTCGCCCGATTCGACGTCTACCTCCTCGACGAGCCAACGAATGACCTCGACTTCGAGGGCCTCGAGCGCCTCGAGGAGTTCGTCGGAGAATCGCCTGCGGGCTTCGTCATCGTCTCGCACGACCGGGTCTTTCTCGATCGGAGCGTGACGAGGATCATGGAGTTCGAGCCCGGCACCGGCCGGACGGCGGAGTTCACCGGAGGCTGGAGTGATTACGAAGAGGCCCGCGACCGGGCACGAGAGCGGCACGAACGAGACTACGTGCGTCATGACGAAGAAAGGCGGCGGTGGATCGACGCCCAACAGGAGCGGCGACAGCAGGCGCGCAGCGGCGGAGCGCAGGCAAACCGTCGCGGTACGCACGCGCTTATGTCGAGGGCCCGCGCCGCGAGCAAGCGGCTCGAGCGGCTCGAAAGAAACAGGGTGGAGAAACCGTGGGCGCCCTGGCGGCTCCAACTCGCGCTCGCTCCGCGGGAGCGCTCGGGCGAGCTCGTCGTCGCGCTCGAGCACGCGGTGATCGCGCGCGATGGATTCCGGCTGGGGCCGATCGACCTCACGGTCACGTGGGCTGAACGCGTCGCCATCGTAGGGCCGAACGGGAGCGGAAAGACGACGTTGCTGGAAGCCGCGCTCGGCCGCCTGTCGCTCGCGGGCGGGCGGCGCGCCGTGGGCCCTTCGGTCGTCTTCGGGGAGATCGCGCAAGGCCGGAAACTGTTCGACCGCGGCGAACCTCTTCTCGGGCTTTTCGTCGACCGCTCCGGGCTGGACGAGAGCGAAGCTCGCACGCTCCTGGCCAAGTTCGATCTCTACAGCGAGCACGTGCTGCGGCCGGCCTCGACGCTCTCGCCCGGGGAGCGCACGCGCGCCACGCTCGCGCTCGAGGCTGCCCGTGGCGCGAACTGCCTCGTTCTCGACGAGCCGACGAACCATCTCGACCTATCCGCGATCGAGGAGCTCGAGGCGGCTCTCGCCGACTACACCGGCACCCTTCTGCTCGTGACCCACGACCGCCGGTTCCTCGAGCGCGTCGCGGTCACGCGCACCGTCGCGCTCTGACGCCAACGGGCTCGCTCGGATGCGATGAAAACATCGGTACACTGAGCCGCCGCGATGGCTGTCCCAAAGCGAAAGACCTCCAAATCTCGGCGCGACAAGCGCCGCGCGACGCACAAGCTCTCGACCCCGGCGGTGGCCGAGTGCCCGCAGTGCCACCAGCCGAAGCGGCCTCACCGCGTCTGCCCGACCTGCGGTACCTATAGAGGCCGCGAGGTCGAGCCCCTCCAGCTCACAGCTCCGTAGTCATGGCCGCAGTTCGCGTCGCCGTTGACGCGATGGGCGGCGACCGCGCACCGGAGGAGATCGTCGCCGGCGCCCACGCGGCTCGCTCGGACACAATCGTCCCCGTTCTCTACGGGCGCCAGGAAGTGCTCGGCGAGTGCGGGCTCGAAGTGGTCCACGCTCCTGACGTGGTGGCGATGGACGAGAAGCCCGGTGACGCGGCGCGGACGAAGCGCCAGAGCTCGCTCTTCGCGACGTGCCGCGCGGTCGCGAAGGGCGAGGCGGACGTGGCCCTGTCGGCGGGAAACACGGGCGCGCTCCTGGCCGCCGCCCTCGTCGAGATCGGCCGCCTTCCGGGTGTGCACCGGCCCGCGATCGCGATCCCCCTTCCGGCCTTTCGCGGACCGTCGATCCTGATCGACGGCGGCGCGAACGCCGATGCACGCCCTGAGCACCTCGTCCAGTTCGCCGGGATGGGCGTCGTCTTCGCCGAGGACGTGTTGGGGATCCCGAATCCCGGTGTGGCGCTCCTCTCGATCGGCGAGGAGCCGGAGAAGGGAAACCGCCTCGTCCGCGAAGCGCACGACCTCCTCGTCCAAACCAGCCTGCGCTTCGTGGGGAACGTCGAGAGCCGCGATCTCCTTGCCGGCGCTGCCGACGTCGTCGTGTGCGACGGCTTCACGGGGAATATCGCGCTGAAGGCGCTCGAGGGTGCGGTGGGCACCACGCTCAAAGAGCTTCGCCAGGAGATCGTCTCGACGCGTCGCGGCAAGTTGGGCGGGCTACTGATCCGTCCGGCGGCCGGTGCGCTCCGCGAGCGTCTGAACCCGGACACGTACGGCGGCGCCTACCTGCTCGGCCTCCGCGGCCTCGTCATGAGCGCACACGGGAACTCGTCGCGGAGCGCGATCGAGAATGCGATTCGCCTCGCCGCCCGTGGCGTGGAAGCGCGTGTCGTGGAGCGGGTTTCCAAGCGGGTCGCCGAGGAGCCCGCGGCCGCTCGGAGCTCGTAGGGAAATCGCCAGCACTCGTGGTAGCATCCGGCGTCCGCTGGGGAGAACGGAGAGACGAGGAGACGAGATGGCAGCCACGCGCGAGGAGATCTACGAGCAGGTGAAGGGCGTCCTGACCGACCAGCTCGGGATCGAAGAGAGCGAGATCACCGAGCAAGCGTCGTTTCAGGAAGACCTCGATGCCGACTCGCTCGACCTCGTCGAGCTGATCATGGAGCTCGAGGACCAGTTCGGCGTCAAGATCTCCGACGAGGACGCCCAGGGAATCACGACCGTAGGTCAGGCCGTCGACTACATCTCCGCCCGACAGTAAGCAGGCCGGGGCGAAAGCCGCCCACGCGGACCTCCTCCAACTGATCGAGGCGCTGCCGGACGAGCGCCTCGCGCACGTCTTCACGCACACGTCCTGGGCTGGTACTCGCGAGGAGTCCTACGAGCGCCTCGAGTTCCTCGGCGACAGCGTTCTCGGGCTTGCGATCGCGCGGGAGCTCCACGAGCGGTTTCCGGAGTACCCCGAGGGGCAGCTTGCGAAAATTCGGGCGCACGTCGTCTCGCGGCAGAGCTGTGCGGTCGTCGGCGGTCGCCTGGGGCTCGGGGAGAAGCTCGCCGAACGGGGCGAGGGGATGCCGCCCGAGGAGCTCGCGCGACTTGCGGTGAACCGGAACGTGCTCGCGGCGCTGATCGAAGCCGCGCTCGGGGCGCTCTACCTCGAGCACGGCTTCGAAGCCGTCCGGCCGGCGATCCTCACGGCGTTCGCGGACCGGATCGACTACGCGCTCACGACCTACGTCGACTACAAGACCGTGCTGCAGGAGGAGCTCGCGCGGCGCGGGCGCTCGGTCACCTACTCGGTCGTCGAGGTAGAGGGCCGGCCGCACGACCGGACGTTCACGTGCGCGGCGAACGTCGACGGGGAGCAGGCGGGCGTCGGGCGGGGCGCGTCGAAGAAGGCGGCTGAGCAGAACGCAGCCCGCGAGGTGCTTACGAAGCTCGCGTCGGAGTGATGTAATCGCCGGGAACGAAAGGAGACGCAAATGTCGAAGGTGATCAACTGCGAATGCGGCTACACCGTCCAAGGCGAGTCGGACGACGATCTCGTCCGAAACGCGGAGGAGCACATTCAGCGTGACCATCCAGAGATGGTCGGGACAGTGTCGCGCGACGAGCTCCTGGGGATGGCCGAAGAGGGATAAGTCACTTCGAGCCGCGGCCTTTGGCGCCGCCGCTCGCACTCCGCTAGGACCGGGTGGACCCCAAAAAGAGGCCCCCGTAGCCTTGAATCCGTTGAATTCGTAGAGATACCGAGCTGCAGTCACGGATAGGTCGCCCTCTTGAACGTGTCGCACCGCGTCGGTTGAAGGGCCCATCGTGTCGCCGCCAACGGCTCTCTATCCGCGGCGCTCGTCATGCTTGACGGCGCGTGTTTCTGCGCTCCATCCGCCTGCGCGGCTTCAAGTCGTTCCCCGATCCTGTTGAGGTCAGGCTCGAGCCTGGGGTCGCGGTCGTCGTCGGGCCGAACGGGTCCGGAAAATCGAATGTCGCAGACGCGGTCGTCTGGGCCGCTGGGAGCCTCAGCCCGAGCGAACTCCGGGCCGAGAAGCCCGAAGACGTCCTCTTTGCCGGCTCGGCGGGACGGCCACCCGCGGACTTCTGCTCGGTCGAGCTCGTGTTCGACAACCAGGACCGTGGCGAACCAGTAGCAACCCCGCCCCTACAGGAGTTCTCAGAGATCTCTGTAACGAGGCGGCTATCTCGAGGCGGCGAGGGTCAGTACCTCGTGAACGGCGCAGCCGTTCGACGAACTGATCTGGTCGAGCTTCTCGCCGACATCGGGCTCGGCGGTCAGATGCACTCGGTGATCGGGCAGGGGCGCGTCGAGCAGATCCTTTCCTCGAAGCCGGCCGATCGCCGGGCGTTCGTCGAGGAGGCAGCCGGCCTCGGGCGCTTCAAGCGGCAGCGCCACCGCGCCGAGCTCAAGCTCGTTCGCGTCGCGGACCAGGTCGACCGCGCCCGAGACCTCGAGGACGAGGTGCGAAAGCGGATCCGGCCCCTCGCGCTTCAGGCGACCGCCGCGACGAGGGCGCAAAAGCTCGCGGACGAGATCGAGCGACTTCGGGTCCGGCTCGGCGCTGGGGAGCTCGAGCGGCTCGAGCGGCTTCTCGCCGAGGTGGAGGAACGAAAGACCGAGGCCGCGCATGAGCGACGGGCGCGCGACGAGCGCCTTGCTGGGGTGCTCGAGGAGCGCCACCGCGCGGAGGAAGAGCTCGGCGAGTCGGCGGCCCGTCACGAGCAGGCGACGGCCGCGCTCTATCGCCTCCGCAGTGCCGTCGAGCGGGTCGAGCTCCGACGCGAACGGGCCGACGAGACGTCGCGGAGCCTTCGCGCCGAGGCCGAGCAGCCCCAACTACGACTCGCCAGGGACGAGCCGTCGTACGAGCGCGTGCTGACGGCGGCGCAGAAGTGGAATCCGTCTCCTGTTGAGACGGTCTTCGACGCCGCGTCTCTCCTCGGCGACGCGAAACGGGCCGGTGTGGACGCGATCGTCGCCGTTGCGGGCGATTCGATCTGGTACTCCGCCGCCTCGGAAAAGCGCGTGGAGCCCGAGCCGGAGCGCCGACCGGGCCTCCGGGAGTTCGCCGATGCCGCTGAGCGGGTCTCCGTTGCGCTGGCGGCCGCCGCGGCGAATGCACGGCGCTTCGAGGCGCCTCTCCAGGCGCGGGTCGACGCAGGCGGGACCCGCTCGACAGGGCTCGGCGAAAGGTTGCGCGCGCTCGGGGCGCAGGAGGCGGAGCTTCGCCGGGCCGCAAGCGAAGCCGCCGAACGTCTCACCTCGGTTCAGATCGAGGCCGCGAGCCTCGAGCGCGAGCGACAGCAGGTCCGCGAACGGATTCCCGACGACGTGACGGCCGAGCCCCTTTCCGACGAGGAAGCCGACGCACTTCGTGCGCAGGTGGCCAGGCTCGAGCGTCGGCGCGAGGCGCTCGGACAGGTGAACCCGCTGGCGGCGGAAGAGCACGCGCGCGAATCCGAACGGCTTCAGGATCTCGTCGCACAGCGTGAGGATCTCGAGCGGTCGCTCGCCGAGCTCGAGAAGCTCCGCGCCGATCTTTCGGAGACGGTCGAGTCGCGATTCGCCGAGACGTACGCCTCCGTGGAGCGGCACTTCGCGGACGTCGCCGCCACACTCTTCCCCGGAGGGAAGGGGCGGCTGATCCCGGTCGAGGCAGACGAGGAAGGCGGGGAGTCGGGGATCGAGGTCGAGCTCCAGCCGGCCGGCAAGAGGATCACGAAACTCTCCCTCCTCTCCGGCGGCGAGAAGGCGCTCGGCGCGATCTCTTTCCTCTTTGCGCTCTTTCTCGCGCGGCCGTGTCCTTTCTATCTCCTCGACGAGGTCGAAGCCGCGCTCGACGATGCGAACATCGGACGCTTCGTCGATCTGCTGCGGCGCTTCTCCGAGCGCGCGCAGTTCATCGTGGTGACGCACCAGAAGAGCACGATGGGGGCCGCGGATATCCTCTAT
>JACCYG010000317.1 GCA_013696595.1 Actinomycetota bacterium
TCCCGGCGCTGAAGCGCACTTCGAAGAGGCAGGCAGCGTCGCCGCGGAGCATGCATTCGGGCTGCTCGATCACGGCCTTCTCGCCGTAGTGCGCGGCCGTGCCGCGAACGAGGCCGGTCAAGAGGACGCAGAGGCGGCGGGGCGAGGAGTACTCGATCCGCACGCCTTGGAAGCATTAAGAAAAGAACGGGCGGGCCCGCCGCAGGCCCGCCCCGCTTGTCTCCTCGTCGAGCCCCCGCCGCATCGGGGCCCAGCCAAGAGCCGCAGTCGCCGTTACACATGGAGTATCGACGACGGAGACCGCTTGATCCCATGCCTCTAAAGGTGGTTCACCGCTCTACTTCACTTTTCACCCGAGTGGGTTACGCGAGATCGCGAGCGAGGCCCGATGCTGAGGTGTGCCGGGGCTGAGGGGCGTTTACCCGGCAGCGGAAACCGTAGGAAGCCGCAGCCTACGGAACCGCGCGGGCGGCCATAGCCGCCCCCTTTCTTTTCATCGATCGGTCTCCACGGCCCGCACGCGATCGAGCTTCGTGCGCGGGCACCTACCCCAGAGCCCTCGACGCCGGGCCTTTGCTTCCCGTGCAGCCTCGAGGAAGTCACCGGCGTAGCGTCCGCGACCGCCGTCGAAGAACCAGACGCTCGCTGCTCCGCGCTCGACGAGAGCGAGATTGACGTTCGTGTCGCCCTTGAAGACATAGCGGAGCAGCCGGTCGAATCGGTCGACGTCGTCGAGACTTGCGTCCCGCTCGAGCCGGACGCGCGTCCCGGGCGGCAGGAGTTCGCGAAGCTCGGTGGTCGCCTCGTCGGCCCAGCACTCGCCCTCGCCGCCCTCGGGCGCATCGATCTGGACGAGACGGACACGCCGGCCGGTCGCGACTTCGATCGTGTCCCCGTCGATTACTGCAATGACCTCGATCGTTCCGCCCTCGACGATGTCGCTACGGAACGCGCCGGCCGCGAGCGCGGCCACCACGACGACCGCGATCACGATCGCTGTCTTCGCGAGCGCCGACCGCGCGTCCCACGACCACATGAGGTCGCGCTAGCGCCCGCGTCTGCGGCGCCAGACGTACGCGAGACCGGTCCCGAGGAGCGAGGCAGTCGCGGTCAAACCGGTCCGCCCTGCCGACACACGGGCGCCGCGCCGGCCAACGCTTACGCCCGCGCCGCGCTTCCCGAGGTTCAGCGTGACGCCGGGGAGGATCGACTTCCGCCGCTGGAACCGCCAGCCCATCGCCCCGATCTTACGGTGCTACGCTCGGCGCGGAGCGGCATGGGCCCGGTGGCCCAGCCGGTCTTCAAAACCGGTGAGGCGGCGCAACCCGTCGCTGGGTAGGTTCGACTCCTGCGCCGCTCCGTTGAGCCAAAGACGGTCGAACCGCTCGCGTCCCCCGGCGAGCACCTTCAGAGGTCACGCGCGATCGCTTCGACGATTGCCGACGCGTGCTCGAGAGCTTCGCGCACCTCCGCGACGTCTACGTGGAGCGCCTCGTACTCGCTCTGATTCCGGATGTCGCGCAGAGCGTCGAACTCGTCGAGATGCGCGCCGATGTCGAGGTGGTCGAGAGCGGCCAGTGCATATTCGCCTGTCTTCGCATGGGGGCCTGCGCCTCGCGTCACGCGATAGCCGCGCGAGCGCATGTGGGCCGCGATGGCCTTGCGCATGGCGTCGTAGAGCGCCGTGAAGGCGAGCGTCGAATCGTCGGCCATGATCTTCTCTGCAGACGCGATGTGGCGGCGAGCGACGTCGATCTCGGCCTGCGCCGTCTCGGGATCGGGCGAGACTGCCCGGATCTTCTTCTCCGCGAGGAGCCGCTGGACGTCAGCCTCGGTCATCGACGCTCTCGATGAGCGGGATCAAGGGCTGCTCCTTGATCGATCTGATGAACCCCGTGGCATCCGACTTCCAGTCTTCTTTCGAGAGAACGGTCGGATTGACCTCGCATCCGAGCTCCTCGCTCGCCTCGCGGCAGAGGCGCGCGAGCTTGCGCCTGTCCGGCCTCCC
>JACCYG010000318.1 GCA_013696595.1 Actinomycetota bacterium
ATCATGATCGCCCTGGTTCTGGCCACGGGGCTCGCGTGCGGCGGTTCCGGCTCGGCAGGCAAGGCGGAGCGCACAGTCGTCGCCGCGTTTTACCCCCTCGCCTACGCCGCGGAGCGACTTGTGCCCCCAGGCACTGCCGTCCGTAATCTCACACCCCCGGGAGTCGAGCCGCACGATTTCGAGCTCTCGGCGCGCGACGTCAGTCGCCTCGCCGACGCGGATGCGGTCCTCTACCTCGGAGAGGGGTTCCAGCCCGCCCTCGAAGCCGCACTCGGCTCGACCGGCGCACACGGCGTCGACCTGCTCGCCGAGCTCGCGCTCCGGGAGCCGCCGGCCACGCACGAGCCGGCCGCTGATGACAACCCCGAAGACCATGGCAGCGAAGGGCGCGACCCGCACGTCTGGCTTGACCCGCGCCAGTACGCCAGGGTGGTCGAGCGGATCGCAGTCGAGCTCGGTCGACCGGAGCAGGGACGCGTCCTCGTTGCAGAACTCGAGCAGCTCGACCGCGAGTTCGCGCGGGGGCTACACAACTGCGCTCGCCGCGAACTCGTCACGAGCCATGACGCGTTCGGCTACCTTGCCGATCGCTACGGACTCGAGCAGGTGGCGCTAACGGGGCTCAGCCCCGAGGCGGAGCCGACACCGGGCGCGCTTCGAGAGCTGATCGAGGAGGTGCGCGAACGCGGGGCGACCACCATCTTCTTCGAGACACTCGTCTCGCCACGCCTCGCAGAGACAGTTGCGCGCGACGTCGGGGCGCGCGCCGCCGTGCTGAACCCGCTCGAGGGGCTCACCGAGGACGAGCTTGCACGCGGCGAGGACTACTTCTCAGTCATGCGCGCCAACCTCGCGGCCCTGAGGCTCGCACTCGGATGCCGGCCGCAGTAGAGCTCACCGGGGTCGAGTTCGCATACGAGCCGGGGCGCATCGTCCTGGCAGGAGTGAGCCTAGCCATCACACCCGGGGAGTTCGTCGCGATCGCGGGACCGAACGGCGGCGGAAAGACCACGCTCGTGCGGCTCGTCCTCGGGCTCGAACGTCCGGGCCAAGGAGAAGTGCTGCTCTTCGGCGAGCCCGCACACCGCTCCTCCCGAAGATCGGCGATCGCCTACCTGCCTCAGCGCGCCGGCCTACGCGTCGACGCGCCCGCGACGGTACGGGAGGTGGTCGCCGCAGGCCGTCTCCCCACCGGGGGGCTCGGAGGCCTCATGGGACCGCTTCGGCGCCGGGAGCGGGCAATCGTCGCGGGTGCGATCGCCCGTGTCGGGCTGTCTGACCATGCCGACGCACCCGTCCGCACGCTCTCGGGCGGGCAGCAGCAACGCGCGTTCATCGCGAAAGCACTCGCCGCGGAGCCGTCCCTCCTCGTCCTCGACGAGCCGACGACGGGCGTGGACACCGAGTCGCAGGAGGCGCTCGCGGCACTGCTCGATCAGTTGCACCGCGAGCTCGCCGTCACGGTGCTCTACATCTCGCACGAGTTCGGCGCCGTCGAACAGTTCGTGGAACGGCTCGTGCTCGTCCGCGGCGGAATCGTCTTCGACGGCCCGCCCGCCTCCCTGCCCGGCATCTGGCACGACCCATCCCACGCCCATGCTTGAGCTCGAGTTCATGCGGCTGGCGTTCGCGGCCGGCGCGGTGGTCGGGCTGCTCGCCCCCGCGGTCGGATTTTTCCTCGTCCAGCGGCAGCTGAGCCTGATCGGAGACGGCATCGGCCATGTCGCGTTCGCTGGCGTCGCGGCCGGATACCTGCTCGGGCTGCCGCCGGTGCTGACCGCGCTCGTGGCGTCGATCGGAGGCGCCGGAGCGATCGAGTGGCTTCGCGTTAGACGGCACGCGGCAGGCGACCAAGCGCTCGCGCTCGTCTTCTACACTGGGATCGCGGCGGGAGTCGTGCTCGTCTCCGCAGCCGGCGCGCTCAACGTCGATCTGTTCGGCTTCCTCTTCGGATCGATCCTGACAACCACCCGAATAGACCTCGCGGTGGTAGCCGCACTCGGGCTGACTGGCCTCGCCACGATTGCGCTGCTCTATCGCGCACTGGCGGCAGTCGCACTCGATGAAGAGGGCGCCCGGGTCGCTGGCGTCCCCGTCGGCGCCCTGAACGTCGTCCTCTCCGTGCTCGCGGCGACAACGGTCGCTGTCTCGATGCGAATCGTCGGTGTGCTCCTGATCGCGG
>JACCYG010000320.1 GCA_013696595.1 Actinomycetota bacterium
CGCGCCCGAGACGCGAATCGCGCAGACGGACCGAGCAGAAGACCGTGATGAGAACAAGGGCGAGCGCCGTCCAGTAGAAGAGGTTCTCGGCGTCGAAGGACTGCTGGAACGAGTTCGGGAGACCGATCGTCGAGTTCAGCGACTCGCCGAAGCCCGGCGAGTCGATCGGCGTGATCCCGAAGGTCCCGTGCGTCAGGTCGAAGCCCTTGATGCTGTCCCCATTCCGGACAAACTGAGGCACGATCTCGCCGAACCCGAGCGTCACGATCGCGAGATAGTCGCCGCGGAGACGCAGGGTCGGGAGGCCGATGACGATTCCGACGGCGGCGGTGAAGATCCCGGCGAGGATGAGGATGAGCCACATCGAGAGGTGGATCCCGGGCACCTCCGGCCCGATGCCGACCGCGCCGAAGTGGAACGTCACCTGCTCGAACTGCTGCGAGGCGAACCAGCCGGCCATGTACGCCCCGGCCGCGTAGAAGGCCACATAGCCGAGGTCGAGGAGGCCCGAATAGCCGACGACGATGTTCAGGCCGAGGGCCATCATCGTGAAGACGAGGATGATGACGCCCGAGCCGACGCTTGGGAAGAACTCCCCGATGGCCGGCAGGCCCTTGAGCCACTCCACATAGAGCGGGTACAGGATGCCGAGGGCAAGCACGACCAACAGTGGGACGAGCCCGCGCACGCGATCGCTTGCGAGCAGGCCGCCGCGGCCGCCGAAGCGCTCGAGCCGCCGGTTGACCGCGCGGCCAAGGCCCGAGCCGCGTCGGGGCTGCTCGGCTTTCTTCGGCTCGGTCATCCACCCTCCGGGGTCTGCTCACCGAGGAGGCCGGAAGGACGAAAGACGAGGATCGCGATCAGGATCCCGAACACGATCGAACGGGTCCAGTCGCCTCCCGGCGTCAGGACGGTGAGGCCTTCGTTGAACTCCTGGACGAGGCCGATCAGGATCCCCCCGAGCACCGCTCCGGTCAAGTTGCCGATGCCGCCCAGGACGGCGGCCGTAAAGGCGATCAGCCCGAGCTCGAATCCCGTGTCGAAGCGCATCGTCGTGAAGTAGAGAAGGTAGAGGAGCCCGGCGGCGCCGGCGAGTGCTCCCGCAAGCGCGAACGTGAACGAGATCGTCCGGTTCACGTTGATCCCCATCATCGCCGCGGCATCGGGGTCCATCGACGTCGCGCGCATCGCCTTTCCATGCCGGGTCGACGTCACGAGCCAGGTGAGCGCCAGGAGCACCGGGATCGTGAGGAGGAGGACGAAGAACTTGTTCCACTGCAGCGCGACGCCGCCGACGGAAAAGACGTCCGAGTTCGGGACCAGGCGAGGGATGGACTGGAATTGCGTGTCGTAGAAGCCGAGCGCGACGTTCTGGACGATGAAGGACATGCCGATGGCGGTGATGAGCGCGGCAAGTCGCGGCGACTGGCGCAGAGGCCGGTAGGCGACGCGTTCGATCACCGTGTTTGTCGTCGCGGCGAACACCATCGCAATCAGAAGCGTGACTCCGATTGCGACGATCACGATCCCCGCGCCGGACTCGTCGGTGACGTTGAAGACCGAGAGCAGCACGGAGCTCGCAAGCAGCCCGGCCAGCGCGAACTGGTCGCCGTGCGCGAAGTTGATCAGCTGGAGAATTCCGTAGACGAGCGTGTAGCCGAGCGCGACGAGGGCGTAGACCGCGCCGCGCGTGAGGCCGATCAGGAAGACGTTGACGAACTCCGCGGGGTCCTTGACGAAGTTGGCCACTAGCCACGCGATGAGCGCGAGGACCACGAGGATCCCGATGATGGCGACGAGGCTAGGCCGCGGCCGGGAGAGAAGGGCCGCGATCTGGGAGGGGGGTTCTGTGCGGGCCTGGGATGCCATCGGTCGGTCCTCCTCGGAAGGAGGGGAAGAGGGGAGGG
The DNA here is from genome assembly GCA_013696595.1 of Actinomycetota bacterium. Classification (GTDB taxonomy): domain Bacteria; phylum Actinomycetota; class Thermoleophilia; order Gaiellales; family Gaiellaceae; genus JACCYG01. Next base: position 1,908 of record JACCYG010000320.1, read on the forward strand.
CCGAGGCCCTCCCCTCTTCGTCTTGCCTGCTACGAGCTCTTCGCCGCTTCGACGAGAGCCGGGTCGGGCGTGATGACCTCCTGCGGGACGAACTCCTTCTCCGCCACATAGATCGTGATCGGTCCGGCGGTCGGGTCACCGTTCTCGGTGATCTCGAAGTCGCCGAGGATCCCGCCCTGGACGGTCGTGTTGAAGAGCTCGTCCACGACCTTCGCGCGATCACCGCCGGCGGCGGCGATCGCGTCGAGGATCACCTGAGTCGCCTGTGCGCCGTAGGCAGCGTACGGGTCGATCGGCTCCCCGCCGAGCTCCTGCTTGAAGGAGTCGATGAACTCCTTGCCCTTTCCGGTCAGCTGGTCCGGAGGCACGCCCGCGACGCTCGAGAACGCACCGGCCGCGTTCTTCGCACCGGCCTCGTCGATCGTCGCCTGCGTCGTGAAGCCGTCAGGCATGAGCAGCTTCACCTTGCCGTCGTTCGCCCCAAGCACGGCGACCTTGTCCTTGATCACTTGGGCGCCGTTCTCGTCGATCAGGCCGCCGAGGAAGAGGCAGTCCGCCCCGGTCCCGCCGATCTTCCGCATCTGGCCCTCGTAGCTCGACGCCTTCGGATCCCAGGCCTCGAACCCGGCAACCTTGATGCCGAGCTCCTCCGCCGCGTTCCTGAAGTTCTGCGCGACGCCGAGGCCGTACGCCTCTTTGTCGTTCAGGACGAAGCAGTTCGTGAGCCCCTGGTCCTTCGCGAACTGGGCCACGGCGGCGCCCTGGTAGGCGTCATGCGCGACCATGCGGATGTAGTTCCGCGTGCCGGACGGGTAGTACTTGTCCGGCTCAGTCTCCTCGCAGCCCGGACCGGGCTCGGTCAGGCAGACATAGGTGTTCGCCGGCGAGACCATCCCGACGCCGCCGCCGGGAGCCTGGTTCAGAACGGGGATGATGATGGCCGCACAACCGGAGTTGAACGTCCCCAGCACGGCAACGACGTCCTCGTTCGACGCGTAGGCCTTCGCGTTCTGGCTGCACTTACCGGAGTCCCACTTGCCCGCCTGGGCAGTCGAGTCGTCGCACGACTGATAGCCGACGTTGGTGTCGCCCGCCTTCCAGCCGTTGTCCCCCAGGACCTTGCGAATCGCCTTGGTCATCTGGATCGTCTGGCTTCGCGACGAGCCCTGGAGCGGAAGGTCGGATGCGATGATCACGTCCGGCTCACCCTCGCCCTCGAACTCGACCTCGGTGCACGAGGACGAAGGAAGTGCCTCGACGGCTTCGCCGCCTCCGCCTCCGCCTCCGCCGCCGCCTCCGCCGCCGTCGCCGTCGCCGTCGTCACCGCCGCAGCCCGCGGCAGTGAGGGCGAGGGCGCCGAGCAGGAGAGCCAGAAGCGCCAAAAGCAATCTCTTTCTCTTCACGTACTCCTCCTCCTTAGGAATTTCCAACTGGACGCTCGGCGAGCGCCCTGACAGCACATGGAACGGATTCGTCGACGCCTACTCGATGTCCGCAGACCTCCCGCCTTTTCGCTTCCGCGATTATGGCGACGTGCGCCGCGCGGTTCAAGCGTTGTCGGGCTAATCTGTGGATCGCAGGCGTAGCGCCTCGCCGAAGTGGCGGAACTGGAAGACGCGCTGGACTCAAAATCCAGTGGGGCTTTGCCCCGTGCGGGTTCGATTCCCGCCTTCGGCATCCGACTTCACTCCATTCCCTGTCCTGTGACGACAAAGACGTTCATACGCCGTCGAAGTTAGCCTCGTGGCGAAGCAGATCGCGATCCTAACGGGCGGCGGAGACTGCCCAGGGCTGAACGCCGTCATTCGCGCCGTGGCCCGGCGTTCGCTCGACCGCGGGTACAAGGTCGTCGGCGTGCGCGAGGGGTGGCGCGGCCTCGTTGACGGCCGCTTCGAGGAGCTTGGGCCACGCGAGATCTCCGGTCTGCTTCCGCGCGGCGGAACGATTCTGGGCACCTCGCGGACAAATCCATATAAGTCGGAGGGTGGCGTCGAACGCGTGCTCGAGAACTTCGCGCGCCAAGGGCTCGACGCGCTGGTGGCGGTCGGTGGCGAGGACACGCTCGGAGTTGCGGCGCGACTCTTCGACGAGGAGGGCTTCCGCGTCGTAGGGGTGCCGAAGACGATCGACAACGACCTGTCCGCGACCGACTACACGTTCGGGTTCGACACCGCCGTCTGGACCGCCACCGAAGCGATCGACCGGCTCCACACGACCGCGGAGTCGCACAACCGCGTGATGGTGGTCGAGGTGATGGGCCGGCATACGGGGTGGATCGCGGTCATGAGCGGGATCGCGGGCGGCGCGGACGTGATCCTCATCCCCGAGCAGCCGATGACCGTCGAGGACTGCTGCGAGGAGATCCGGCGCCGCCACTCGCGCGGGAAGGATTTCTCGATCGTCGTGGTCAGCGAGGGATACGAGCTCACGTACGCGTCCGGGGAACGCCGGACCGTTGCGCAGGACCCGTCCGTGGGAGACGAATTCGGACACGTCCGCCTCGGGGGCGTCGGGGATGCGCTCGCACGCGAGATCGAAGCCCGCACGGGCTACGAGACGCGGGTAACCGTCCTCGGCCACGTGCAGCGAGGGGGATCGCCGACCCCCCGCGATCGTGTGCTCGCTACGCGCTACGGCTTGAAGGCCGCCGATCTCGTCCACGAGCGGCAATTCGGCATGATGGCCGCCCTGCGCGGCGACGACGTGATCGGCGTTCCGCTGCGCGACGCCGTTGCCGAGCTGAAGACGGTCCCGCCGCACTGGTACGAAGTCGCCAGGGCCTTCTTCGGCTAGCGCCTCAGTGGCCCCGCCGGGCGCCGGCCAGCTCCTCGATCGCACGTGAGAACGCAGCGTCCTCGGCGAGACCCTGGACGATGACCGCATCCACACCCGCGCGCTGGAGCGCCAGAGCCTGTTCGCGCGCGATCACGCCGCTTTCGGCGATCACGAGCTTCCCGGCCGGAACGTCCGGGAGGAGGTCGAGGACGAGCTCGAGCTCCTCCTCTTCGTAGTTGGTCGCGGGCCGGCAGATGAGCACGATCTCGGGATCCAGACGCTCGAGTGCGTGCTCCAGCTCTTCCTCGTCGCGGACCCCGACGGCGCAGTCCACGCCGTCGGATGAGAGCCGCTCGTGTACACGCTCGGCGTCGTCCGACCCCGCCCATTCGGCGTACATGAGGATGCACGCGTCGGCATCGGGAGAACGCAGAAATCGCAGCTCCTCACTCACGTCGAGCTCGGTCTCGCGGAGGAGGACAGGTAAGCCGGTCTGTGCGCGCGCCGACGCGACGCCGTCCTGTCTCCAGACCGCGAGCGCCTCGGCCCCGGCCGCGTCCGCGGCCGCTGCCAGCCGGCCGACATGGCCTTCGAGGAGAGGGATCACAGAGATGCCGTCTCCCTCGGAGATGGCCTGTGCGAAGCGGGCCACGCTCAGACGCCGATCGGGTGCCAGACCGTCTTCATCTCGAGGAACGCGGCCGCGTGCCAGGGCGACTGTCCCTCACCGTTCCTGACGACCCGCTTGACGTTCTCGGCCGCCAGGCGCTCGAGCTCGGCGCGATCGCCGTCGACGCCCGCAAGGTCGATCGCGTTCACGTCCAGGTGCGAGGCGAGGACGGAGGAGAGCTCATTCTTGCGGCCGGTCAGGATATTAACCACGCCGCCCGGGACGTCGGACGTGGCGAGGACCTCGGCCAGAGTCATGGCTGCGATCGGCCGCCGCTCGGACGCGAGAACGATCACGGCGTTGCCACCGACGATCGCGGGCGCGACGCGCGAGACGAGCCCGAGGAGCGCAGGCTCTTCGGGAGCCACAACACCGACGACACCCATCGGCTCCGGAATCGTGAAATTGAAGTAGGAGCCGGCCACGGGATTCGACGAGCCGAGGATCTGGGCGAGCTTGTCGGCCCAGCCGGCGTACCAGATCCACCGATCGATCGCCTCGTCGACCTGCTGCTCGCCGCCGGACACATCGACGAATTGCGCGCGGCGGCCTTCCATCATCTCGGCGATCCGATAGAGGACCTGGCCTCTGTTGTACGCGGTCATCCCGGCCCACTTCGGGAAGCCCTCGCGCGCCGCGCTCACGGCGTCGCGAACGTCCTTGCGCGACCCGCGCGCGACGTTCGCTCCCTCGACCTCGTACGTGCGACCCGATTCGGAGCGCGGGAACGAGCCGCCGATGTAGAGCTTGTACGTCTTGGCGACGGGAAGGCGCGTCATTCGAAGCGGAGATACGGCGCGAGGCCGTGGAGGCCTCCCTCGCGCCCATGGCCCG
>JACCYG010000358.1 GCA_013696595.1 Actinomycetota bacterium
GCCCACGACCACCTTCGCCGCCGCACCGGTCGCAAACACGAGCGCCGCCGCGGCGAGGACCAGGAGGGGAATGGCTTTTCGCACGAATGCTCCTTTCAGGATCAAATCGGTCGACCTCGAGGAAAACACGCTGAAGGCAAGGCGTTGTAGAGCTTCTGTAAGAACTCGACCAAGACGTGTGCGGATGTGGCCAAGACTGATCGGGCAGAACGAAGCGCAGCCCGCCGGGGGACGGGCTGCGCTCTGTCCGCGTGCTAGTCCTCGTCTAGGACGATTCTCAGGCGTCGTTCTGCGCCTTGGCGTGAGCCGAGACGCACTTGCCGTACGCATTGCGGTCGTTCGCGCTCGTTCCATAGAACTCGGCGAACGTCTTGCCGTCGTGGGCGGAGGCGAAGGCGGTGTCCGCCCGCTCGGCCTTGCACGTCCGCGCGGCGTTCATGTTCGCCCGACGGTCGGCGCGAGACTTCGCCCGCATTGTCGCTGCGACGCACTGCCCGAATGCGCTCGCCGACGTGCTCGCCGCGGTGCTCTCGTCGCACTCGGCAACGGCCTGGTGCCGGTTCTGGTGCTCGGCACGCGCGAGCCGGGCGACGCAATTCCGGAACGCATCCATCCGTGCGCGCTGCGCGGTCCCGAAGGCACGGCCGAAGGTTCCGGCACCCAAGGCGGTGTTCATGGCCGGGCGAAGGACCTGGCAGTCGTTGACGGCACGGGCACGGTCGGCTGAGGTTGGTGCGGGACTCGCGATTGCGCTCGGGACGAACGCCAGGGCGAGTGCCGCAGATACTGCGAGTTTCCGTATCAAGAACTCCTTCTCGTGGGAGGGTCACGGACTACGCTACAACGGAGTTTCTTGCTGGAGACAAGCGGTTTGTAAGAGCCTGGTAAGCGGCGGAACCGCCCCCAGCGGGCCGGCGGCGTAGGGTTTCGCGCATGATCCTGGAGTCGCGGGTGGAGCGGGACGCGCCCGACTTCGCCGAGAACCACGCGCGCATGGAGGCCCTCGTGGCCGAGCTTCGGGAACGGACCGCTCAGGTAGCCGCCGGGGGCGGGCCCGAAGCCGTCGAGCGCCACAAGGGGCGCGGGAAGCTCGCGGTGCGCAAGCGGATCGATCGGCTAGTCGACCCTGGATCCGCCTTTCTCGAGCTGAACGCGCTCGCCGCGTGGGATCTTTACGACGGTGACGCCCCCTCGGCCGGGATCGTCACGGGGATCGGCGTCGTCGAGGGCCGCGAGTGCGCAATCGTCGCGAACGACGCGACCGTCAAGGGCGGGACCTACTACCCCCTGACCGTGAAGAAGCATCTCCGCGCTCAGGAGGTCGCGGCGCAAAACCGGCTTTCGTGCATCTACCTCGTCGACTCGGGCGGCGCGTTTCTTCCGATGCAGGACGAGGTTTTTCCCGACCGGGATCACTTTGGACGCATCTTCTTCAACCAGGCTCTCATGTCGGCAGAGGGAATCCCACAGATCGCTGTCGTCATGGGCTCGTGCACCGCGGGCGGCGCGTATGTCCCCGCTATGAGCGACGAGACCGTGATCGTGAAGGGGACCGGGACGATCTTCCTCGGAGGCCCGCCCCTCGTGAAGGCCGCGACAGGCGAGGAGGTGACGGCCGAGGAGCTCGGGGGCGCGGATGTTCACTCCCGGGTCTCCGGCGTCACCGACCACTACGCGGTGAGCGACGAGCACGCGCTCGCGCTTGCCCGTGAGATCGTCGCAAACCTGAACACCGTGCGGCCCTCGCTCTCCTGGGAGATCGAGGATCCGGAAGAGCCGCTCCACGACCCGGCCGAGCTCTACGGGATCGTCCCCGAGGACTACCGGGTCGGCTACGACGTCCGCGATGTGATCGCACGCCTCGTCGACGGCAGCCGCTTCCACGAGTTCAAGCCGCTCTACGGCGAGACGCTCGTCTGTGGGTTCGCACATCTCGAGGGCTTTCCCGTCGGAATCCTCGCGAACAACGGCGTGCTTTTCTCCGAGAGCGCGCTCAAGGGCGCGCACTTCATCGAGCTCGCCTGCAAGCGGCGCATCCCACTCCTCTTTCTCCAGAACATCACCGGGTTCATGGTCGGGAAGGAGTACGAGGCGGGCGGAATCGCGAAGGACGGCGCAAAGCTGGTGACCGCCGTCGCGTGCGCGGCCGTGCCGAAGTTCACCGTGATCGTCGGCGGATCCTTCGGCGCAGGCAATTACGGAATGTGTGGGCGGGCCTACTCGCCGCGGCAGCTCTGGATGTGGCCGAATGCCCGAATCTCCGTCATGGGCGGCGAGCAGGCGGCGACCGTGCTTTCCGCGGTCGGCCGCGCGGATCCCGAGGAGATCCGCGCAAAGTACGAGCGCGAGGGCAATCCGTACTACTCGACCGCGCGCCTCTGGGACGACGGGATCATCGACCCGCTCGATACGCGCAAGGTGATTGCGCTTGGGATCGCGGCATCGCTGAACGCGCCGATCCCGGAGACCACGTTCGGCGTCTTTCGGATGTGAGCGGCTGGAGCTTCGCACCGGGCGACGGGGTCGCCGAGGACGCCATCGCCGTAGGCGCTGCTTACCGTCTGGTCCAGGGGCGACGGGTCGCGGCAGGCGAGCCAAAGGCACTCTGCGGCGTGGACACCTGTACGAAGGAGAGCAGATCTCGGCCGCAGGAGCTTCGGTTTGGGGACGAATCGGCGTAAAGTCGGCACAATGGCCATGCCCGCACCGGCCCCCCGCGAGGGTCAGACCCTCCCGGTTCACCGTTCCAGGGCGGCGGCGACGAGGTTCGGAGGCTTTCGCTCCTGACGAGCCGGACCTATCAGCTTCGCGTCTACACGATCGCGGACGGTGCCCTCGCCGAGTTCGTGACGGAATGGCGCGCACACGTTGTCCCGCTCCGGAGGAAGTTCGGCTTCGAGGTAGTCGCGGCGGGGGCCGACCGCGAAACGAGCACGTTCGCCTGGCTGGTGTCGTACCAGGGAGATTTCGCGGCCCGCGACGCCGAGTACTACGCCTCACCCGAGCGCGAAGCGATGGACCCCGACCCGGCACGCCACATCGTCTCCTCCGAGAAGACGCTCCTGTCCGAGGTGGACTTCTAGGAAGCGCGTTGGGGCGGCAGCCGATCCGTCTGGCTGAATCCGCCAGGTGTTCTTCCGGAATACGTCGCGGTACCCGACCGACGAGGTCCTCTCCCTCGTGGAGTTTGCGACCTCCGAGGTCGACATGGACCTCGTCTGCGTCAACGTCAAGAACTCGCGCTCACGCGCATACTCGGGGTACGCGTACCTGGGGGTGCCGGAGATCTCGAGCGCACCGCCGGAGAGCGAATATCTCATCACGATTCAGCTGGGGCCGCCCGAGCTGTTCCCGATCGTTCCGGACCGCCGGAGAGGGGCGCCGAGGATCGAGGTCTCGTCCTGGAGAGAAGCACTCGTCACGGTCGCGGCGCACGAGGCCAACCACATCGATCAGTACCGCCGCGGCCTGTCGCGCTCCGAGGTCGCCTGCGAGCGCGTCGACGCGGGGATGCTGGAGCGTTACCGGGAGGAGCGTGCGCTCGCGCTGCCGCGGCCGCACGAGCAGATGGCGCTGTTCGCCTGACCTCGGCTACTAGCCGCCCCCGGCCGCGACGGGCTCCTCCATCGACGCGACGAGCACGTCGCGGCGCGACGGCTCTCCCTTCTCGCTCCGGAAGGAAGCGATGTACGCTTCGAAGTCCCAGGTCTCCAGGAACTCTTCCGCGGCCTTGCGACCGGACTCGTAGAGGGCGAGGGCCCGTTCACGCGTGATGTCGAACTCCGTCGTCTTCACGCCGAGCGTCGGAATCGGGATCGTGCGTGCGTAGTCGGCCTGCTCGACGTACAGGCGGTCGTGGGCGGCCATCATCGTCTGCGCGAGACTCTTCAGGTAATCGACGAGCGCCGCAACGCCGCGCTCCTTTCGAGGCGGCTCGATCTGGTGGCCAAGGTGCGCTCGGAGGTTCGGCTCGACGAGCAGGAGTCCGAAGGTCGGATAGTCCGGGATCCCGTCCGAGTCGAAGAGCCACACGGGAAAGTTCGAGAGCATGCCGCCGTCGACGATGATGATCTGCTCGCCGGTCTGTGGGTTCTGGTGGTGCACCGGCTCGAAGAAGATCGGGATGCTCATGCTCATCCGCACCGCGAGCGCGACTTCGAGCTCGTCCGGTTCCACGCCGAGCTTCTTTTTCGCGTCTCGTGGGAGGATCAGCAGCTGGCGGTTCGTCACGTCAGACGCGATCACCTGGAGCTTGTAGCGATAGCGCAGCTCGGCCTCGTCCTCGTCGCAGACGAGGTCGGCGAACGTGTGGACGTTCTTCCGAGCAAGGAGCTCGCGCATCCACTCGTGGAAGCGGTTGCCCTCGTGGATCCCGAGATCGAGGAGAAGGCTCGTCGTTTTCTCGAGGACGGGAAGGCGGTCCTCCCAGCCCTTGTCCTCGAACTGCCGATAGTCGAGCTCGAGCGTGATCTGGCGAAGCTCGTCAGGCGTGAAACCCGCGGCGATCGCCGCCGCGGTGATCGCTCCCGCGGACGTGCCGGCCACATTCGCGATGTCGAACCCTTGCTCGATCAGAACCGAATAGGCGCCGGCGAGGCCGACGCCCTTCACGCCGCCGCCTTCGAGAACGAGGTCAACCCGGTTCTCCGTTTGAGCCATGCGAATGAGCCTGGACCCACTGTTGCCTCTTGTCAAGGACTCGCAGTAGAGGGCTAGAGAACGACGTGCTCGGGAAATACAGCGTTCTCGGCGAATCGCTCGAGGCGATAGGGCGAGAGGTCGAACGACGACTCGCCTTCGAGTATCTCCTCCGCGAGTGCGCGCCCGACCGCAGGTGCTTGCATGAAGCCGTGCCCGGAGAAGCCGCACGCGGCGTACACGCCGTCGGCGACCCGGCCGATCACGGGATGCGCGTCGGGCGTCATGTCGTAAAGGCCGGCCCAGGCGCTCGCGACGGTCGCCTGCTCGGCAGCTGGATAGCGGTATGCGAGGCGTGCCAGCCGGTCAGCGAAAAGGGACTCGTCGACCGCCTCGTCGAATCCCCAGCGCGGCACCGGGTCGACCATCGCCAGGACGAGGCGATCGCCGCGGCGGCGGAAATGGAATCCGCTTTCGGCCTCGAGCACCATCGGGAGACCGTCCGGGAGGCCGGCGACCCGGCTCGTCTCGATGAGCTGGCGGCAGAGTGGGCGGACCGGCAACTCGACGTCATAGCTCTTCCCCACGTCCGCCGAATAGGCGCCACACGCGATGACTACGACGTCGCGTTCCACGTCCTCGACACGCGTCCGCTCGTGAACCGCGACCCCGAGCTCGCGGGCGCGGCGCACGAGCTCCTGCGTGACGGCCGCGGGGTCCCCCACGCCGTCGGTTGGGCAGATCGTGCCGCCGAGGACGTCATCCTTCCGAACGCCCGGCGCAAACGCGTCGACCCGCTCAGCGTCGACCCATTCGATCGGAACACCGAGCTCGGCCTGAACGGCGCGGCGCTCCTCGAGCGCAGCAACGCCTTCCTC
>JACCYG010000359.1 GCA_013696595.1 Actinomycetota bacterium
GAAGGCAAGACCGTGTTGATGGTCGAGCATCGGATGGAGGTCGTGATCGGCCTGGCGCAGAAGATTGCGGTCATGCACCACGGCGCGCTGCTCGCCTTCGACGAGCCGGCGGCGGTCATGGCCAACCAGACTGTCCAGACCGCCTACCTCGGCGAACCCCTGTGAGCGCCGTGACCGCGCTTCGGGTCGAGGACCTCCACGTCTACCTGGGAGAGTCGCACGTCCTCCAGGGCGTCTCGTTCTCCGTCGCGAAGGGCGGCGTGACGGCGCTGCTCGGACGGAACGGCGTCGGCAAGACGACGACGTTGCGAGCGCTCATGGGCCTCGTCCCGCGCACGCGGGGGACGGTCGAGGTACAGGGCGAGAACGTGACTCGTCTGCCGACCCACGCGATCGTCCGCCGCGGTGTCGGGTACGTCCCGGAGGATCGTGACGTCTTCGCCGGGTTGACGGTCGAGGAGAACCTTCGCCTCTCCGAGCGGGGAGGCGACGGCCGCTACGACCTCGTCTACGACCTCTTCCCCGAGCTCAGGGAGCGCGGACGGCAGCGCGCCGGGACGCTTTCGGGCGGTCAGCAGCAGATGGTGGCGATCGCCCGAGCGCTCCTGAACGACAACTCGCTGCTGCTCGTGGACGAGCCCACCAAAGGTCTCGCGCCCCTCCTCGTCACCGAGGTCGCGGTCGCGCTCGAGCGCGCGGCCGAGCTGGCTACCACCGTCCTCGTCGAGCAGAACCTCGGCGTCGCCCAGCGCGTGGCTCAGCATGTCGTCGTCCTCGACGGCGGCCGCGTTGTGCACGAGGGGACCGCCGCGGAGCTGTTCGCGTCCCCCGAGCGCGTCCGGGAGCTGCTCGGAGTTCATGGAGGCCACAATTAGCACCTTCGTCCTCCTGACGATCACCGGGCTCGGGCTCGGCGCGATGTACTTCCTCGTCGCGTCGGGACTCTCGCTCATCTACGGCCTCATGGGCGTTCTCAACTTCGCCCATGGCGCTTTCATCACGTTCGGCGCCTATGTCGCATGGTGGATAACCGATCAAATCGGTGGCTCCTTCGAGGTGAGGCTTCTGGTCGGCGGCGCCTGCGGGCTGGCCTTTGGTGCTGCGCTAGGCGCGCTCGTCGAGCTCGTCTTCATCCGCCCGCTCTACCGGCGGCCGGTCGAGCAGGTGCTCGTGACCGTCGGCCTCGCGCTTGCACTCGGCGCGCTCGTCTACGGGATCTGGGGTGCGGACGCGAAGTTCTTCCCGATCCCCGACTGGACGCTCGACACGACGACGATCCTCGGAGCGAACATCCCGAACGACCGGTTCGTCGAGATCGGAGTCGCCGCCGTCGTTCTTGTCGGCCTGATCGCGCTCCTGCGCTTCACGCGTATCGGACTCGTCATCCGCGCGGGCGTGGAGAACCGTGCGATGGTAACCGCGCTTGGCATCGACGTACGGAAGACGTTCACGCTCGTCTTTGCTATCGGCGGCTCGTTGGCGGCGCTCGCGGGCGTTCTTTCCGGCGTCTACTACGGGAACGTCGACCCGGTGCGGGGTACCTCGCTCCTCATCTACGCGTTCATCGTGGTCGTGATCGGGGGCTTTGGTTCGATCGGAGGCTCGGCCGTCGCTGCTGTGGCCGTCGGGCTGGTGCAGCAGTACGCGAACTTCTACGTCGCCGACTGGCTCGACTGGAGCGGCGCAGGCGACGTCTCGGTGATGCTCCTCCTCGCTAGCGTGCTGCTGCTTCGACCGGAAGGGCTCGCGCCCAAGGTGGCCCACTGATGCAGGCTCGGCGCCTCGTCGTTCCTGTCGTTCTGCTCCCGCTTCTCGTGGTCGTGCCGTGGCTGTCCGTGGATCTCCCGTTCGTGCTTCCGGGGGCGCTCGATTCGCCGGGAAGCCTGCAGCTGCTCGCACTCTGCCTCGTCTTCGCGGGCGTCGCGCTGTCGTACGATCTCCTCTTCGGGTTCACCGGTCTGCTCTCGTTCGGCCACGCTCTCTACTTCGCGCTCGGTGTCTACGTGCCGGCGATCGCGTTGACGGAGTGGGAGTGGAGTCTGCCGGCCGCGCTCGCGCTTCTCGCGGGAGTGGCGATCGTCGTGCCGCTCGTGCTGGGCTCGGTAAGCCTGCGCGTGACCGGGATCGCCTTCGCGATGGTGACGCTCGCCTTCGCTCAGGCCGGGAACGTGATCGTCCAGACGAACCCGGGCGGGCTGACGGGCGGGGACGAGGGAATCGGCCTCAACGTCGATCCGCTGCCGGACTTCCTCGTCGGCGTCGTCAACACGAAGAACCTGTACTGGCTCGCGCTCGGCTATGCGGTCGCCGTCTTCCTGATCGCGAGGGCCGCCATCGGCTCGTCGGCCGGGCACGTCTGGCGCGCGATCCGCGAGAACGAGCGGCGGGTCGAGGTGATCGGGCTGCGGCCCTATCCCTACAAGCTCCTCGCCTTCGTCCTCGCGTCGTTCCTCGCCGCCTGGGGCGGGTTCCTATGGCTGCTGCTGATCGGCGTGACGCCCGAGGTGACGACCGCGACCTTCACGCTGACGCTGCTCGTGATGGTCGTCCTCGGCGGAGCGGGAGCTCGCTTCGGCGCGCTGGCCGGTGGATTCGTCTACACGCTCCTCGACTATCGGCTGCGAAACCTCGCCGGCGAGGAGCGCATCCAGGAGCTTCCCGACGTTCTGAGGGTGCCTCTGTCGGAGCCGCTGTTCCTGCTCGGAGCGCTCTTCGTGGCGATCGTCTTCTTCGCGCCAGGCGGGATCTCGAGCTTCCCTGCCCGACTACGGTCCCTCGTCCACCGGCGGGCCGCAAAGGAGTCGGCGTCGTGAGCGTTCAGATCGCGTGGGAGCGTCGTGGCGAAGGATTCCCGCTCGTCCTCGTCCAGGGGCTCGGCTACGCGCGCTGGGGCTGGGAGCCCGTCGCGGACGCGCTCGCCGAGCGCTTCGAGATCGTGCTGCTCGACAACCGTGGAATCGGTGAGAGCGACGCGCCTGCCGGCGCGTACAACGCCGCCGAGATGGCCGGCGACGTCCTCGGCGTTCTGGACGAGGCCGGTATCGACAGGGCGCACGTCGTCGGCACGAGCCTCGGCGGGATGGTCGCGCAGGAGCTCGCGCTGACGGCACCCGAGCGGGTGGAGAAGCTCGTCCTCATCTGCACGACCCCCGGCGGCCGGAACGCCGCGCCGATGCCCGGGCAGACCGTCCGCTTGATCGCCCGGGCGCCGACGCTCGCGCGGGAAGTCGCCATGCGCAAGTTCGTCGAGAACGCGCTCGCTCCCGATCCTTCGAACGGCATCGTCGAGCGGATCCTCGCTCACCGGCTGGAGACGGATCAGCCGCTCTCGGCGTGGCTGTCGCAGGCGGCGGCCGGGATGGCGTTCGACGCCTGGGACCGGCTTCCCAATCTGAAGATCCCGACGCTCGTCGTGCATGGCACTGCCGACGTCGTCGTTGATCCGCGGAACGCGGATCACCTGCGGGAGCGGATTCCAGACGCCCAGCTCGAGCTCTTCCCCGGCTGTGGCCACCTCCTCTTCTGGGAGGAGCCGGAGCGCTTCGTCGAGGTCGTGGAAGGGTTTCTCTCGTGAGCGGGCGACAGACGATCGGGCGCTGGCTCTCAGACCGGGCGCGAAACACGCCGAGTCGAGTGGCCATCGACTTCGCAGACGAGCGCACCACATACGGGGAGCTGGCCGAGCGCTCCGCGCGGATGGCCGTCGCGCTGACAGCCCGCGGTGTCGTCCGCGGCGACCGCATCGCCACGTTGACCCCGAACTCACCCGACCATGTCGCTCTTCTGTTTGCCTGCGCCCGACTCGGCGCCGCACTCCAACCGTTGAACTGGCGCCTAGCCCCGGCCGAGATCCGCTACCAGCTCGACGACGCCGAGCCAGCGCTGCTCGCGGTCTCGGACGAGCACGTCGACCTCGCCGCGGAAGCCGGCGGGCTGGTCGCGCGCTCGAGCTTCCCCGAGCTCGACGCGGACGGCGTCCCTCCGGAAACCGAGGTCCGAGACGACGACCCGCTCCTCCTCTCGTACACCTCGGGAACGACCGGGAAGCCGAAAGGAGCAGTGCTCACGCACGCGAACTGCTTCTGGGCGAACCTCTGCTTCGACCGGACGAGCGCGATCGCCGACGACGACGTCGTTCTCCAAGTGCTCCCGCAGTTCCACTCAGGAGGATGGAACGTGCAGCCGCTCCTCGCGTGGTGGAAGGGCGCGACCGTCGTCCTCGAGCCCTCCTTCGAGCCGGAACGCACGCTCCGGCTGATCGAGGAGAAGCGCGTCACGACGATGATGGGCGTCCCCGCGACCTACCTCTTCATGGCCGAGCAGCCGGCGTTCGCCGAAGCCGATCTCTCCAGCCTCCGGCTCGCCGTGGTCGGCGGCGCCCCCATGCCCGAGAGCCTCCTGCAGAGCTGGCAGGATCGGGGAGTCGGCATCGTCCAGGGCTACGGACTGACCGAGGCAGCTCCGAACGTCCTCTGCCTGCCACCCGAGGACGCAGCCCGCAAACTGGGCTATGCGGGCAAGCCGTATCCGCACGTCGACGTTGCGCTTCGCGATCCCGAGGACGGGACGCTGCTCGAAGGGCCGGGTGCCGGCGAGCTCGTCGTCAAGGGCCCGAACGTCTTTGCCGGCTACTGGCGCAACCCCGAGGCGACCGCGGCCGCGTTCGCGGACGGCTGGCTCCTCACCGGCGATCTCGCCGAGCGCGACGACGAGG
>JACCYG010000367.1 GCA_013696595.1 Actinomycetota bacterium
CGTGCAGGCCCTGCGAGCGCGCCGCGACTCTGCTGCGGTGGAGGCGGCGCTCGCACGCCTCAAGGCGGAAGCTGCAGACGAGAGCCGCAATCTGATGCCTGCGATGGTGGATGCGTCCAAGGCCTACGTGACGATGGGCGAGATGTGCGATGCGCTGCGTGACGTCTGGGGTGTCTGGCGGGAGACGCCCGTCTTCTAGGAAAACTCGGCGACCGTCGAACCTCGAACGGATCCGGCGCGGGATTTCGTGACTCCAATCCTCATCACGGGCCAAAGCGACTGCGCCGCGAGGCCGATTCCCTCCTTGCGGCAATGACTGCGAACAGCGCGGCGGCCACCGTGCCCCTTGGCACGATGATCTTCCGAGCCGGCGACGAGGTCGTCATGCGAAACGTCCGTTCCCTCGCCGGCGAAGCGCGATTCGTCGTGGCTACGCGAAGCGAAATCCTGTATGCGCTTGCGCCGGCCCGCGGCGAGGCCGCTCCCCCGTCGTCGAGCCGGCCGAGCCTTCGTCGCCGCACGGGCCGAATGGAATCGCGGAAGCGTCCGCCGCCTGCCGCCTCTTCGTGCGTCTCGTGAACGAGAGCAGGTCGAGGTCGGTGCATTCGAGACCCTTCAGCAGCCGGCGAGGAGGCCCGCTCGGTGCTCGCGCGTCTTTTCGAGCGTGGGCGCCTCCGAGTGGCCCGTCTTCGAGGGCCGCTTCGTCAGACCCGAGACCATCGTCTCGGTCGACGTCGTGTCGAGCGACCCTCGAAAGGCTTAGAATCAGATCACTCATGGACTGGGCGATCATCACCGTGCTCTACCTGTTCGGGCTCTTTTTCTTCCGGCTGCTCGGCGGTTTCCGCGCCGCGGCTGCGGCGATCGAACGCTGGGGCCGCGAAAGCTCGGATCGGCGGTCGGGCACCGTCTCTCCGAGCAGCGGCTAGATCTCGACGACGAGCCCGTCGTAGGCGATCGGCACACCGTCGGGCGGCGGCAGCTCGACCGGTCGGTGCGTGAGCAGGACGGGCCCGTCGGCCGCGGCCAAAGCCTCATCAGGCGCAAGGTGGCCGCGCGGATCGCCCTCCTTGTCTGAGCGCTCGAGCGTCGCTTCACAGAGGAAGAGGTCCGCTTCGCGCGCGAGATCGGTGAGCTCGGGCGCGGGTCCGGAGTCGCCGGAGTAGGCGAGGAGGCGGCCGTCAACCGGTTCGCGTACACGAAATCCGAACGCGACGAGGTCGAAGTGGAGAACCCGACGAGGCTCGATCTCGAAGCCTGCGGCGACGAACGTCGTGCTCGGCTCGAACTCCTGGAGTGTGAACGCATTCTCGAACATGTCCGTATTCCCCCACCTGTCGGCGAAACGCGCGAGCTCGGCGCGACCGGCCGGCGGGAGCCATACCTCGGTGCGCGGGCCAGAGTCGGCTCCGAAGGCGACGAGCCATGCCCACGGGACGAGGTCGCCCCAGTGATCGAGGTGGAAGTGCGTGATCGCAATGGCATCGACGGCCGGGGAACCCGCGGCGCGCAAGCGCCCCAGCACGCCGGGCCCACAGTCGAGGAGAAGCCGCTGACCGTCGTGCTCGAGGAGATAGCCAGACTGTGCGCTTCCGGGGTTCGGCCAGGCCGGTGAGGAGCCGATGACGGTCAACTGCACCTCCATATACTTGCCCACCGTGGCCCGGACGACGCATGTAGTCATCGCTAAGAGGGGCTCCGGCGCCTCTCAGCCACCCTTCGTATGAACGCAAAGCGCCGGGTTCGCGTCGTGATCGCGAAGCCTGGGCTCGACGGCCACGACCGGGGCGCGAAGATCATCGCGCGCGCGCTCCGGGACGCTGGCATGGAGGTGATCTACACGGGTCTGCACCAGACGCCCGAGCAGATCGTCGAGACGGTGATCCAGGAGGACGCGGACGCCGTCGGGATATCGATTCTCTCCGGTGCGCACATGACGCTCGTGCCGAAGATCTTGGACGGTCTCCGCGAGAACGGCCTCGAAGAGGTGCTGGTCGTCGTCGGCGGGACGATTCCGAAGGACGACCTGACGGCGCTGAAGGACCAGGGTGTTGCGGAAGTCTTCACGCCCGGAGCGCCGGTCTCCGAGATCGTGGAGTTCCTCCGTGAGCGGATTCCAGTCGAGGCATAGGTGGCGCGAGAGTATGAAGTCGTGACGATCCTGCGGGTGGATCGGCACGTTGCGTTTCCCACGCGCATGAGATGCGGCGCTACGATCGACCCAGGGGGGCGAGGGGCCGAAGGCCCCTGGGGGGCAAGCTACTCGCGCGCGAGGCCCTGCGGCTGATGCCGATCGACGTCGAACGCGAAGCCGGCGCGGCGATCGTCGCCGTCAATCGCCCGGATGCCATGAATGCCCTCGACGTCGCACACGCGGACGAGCTCCGCGAGCGGCTCCAGGAGCTTGCGTCCGACGACGAGGCTCGCGTCGTCGTCCTGACCGGGGCGGGCGATCGGGCCTTCATCGCGGGGGCCGACATCAAGTACATGCAAGGGCTTGGCGTCCTGGAGGCGCGCGAGTGGGGCGAGCTGGGCCAGCGGTGCGCCGAGCTCCTGGAGACGATGCCGAAGCCGACGGTCGCGGCGATCAACGGCTTCGCCCTAGGCGGTGGTTGCGAGCTCGCGCTCGCGTGCGACCTTCGCTTGGCTGCTTCGAACGCGAAGCTAGGTCAGCCCGAGGTCAATCTCGGGATCATGCCGGGTTGGGGCGGGAGCCAGCGCCTCGCGCGCGCAACAACCCTCGGCTACGCCAAGGACCTCATCTTCAC